>NZ_JARBEA010000030.1 GCF_028863945.1 Jeotgalibaca caeni
AGGAAAAAGCTCTCGGTCTGCGGCAACAGAACAAGAGCCCTCTAAAAATTTAAAATTTTAACACCTACATGATACCATGGGTAGTGACTTTTTGCGCTTTTTTTAGCTTGTGTTTTCATATAAACCAGACGAACGTTTACTCCCTTCTGTAAGATTTGAACTTCCTTTAGTAAAACGGTTACAAATTAACGACAAAATTTAACTGCGTGAAGCAGTCATTTCAGTTTGTTAATCAAGCAAACTAACTTAATTGAATAATAAGCCATAATGATAGCGATGTCAATCATTATTTTAAGATTTTGCTCTAATATATTAAAATAACCCGACAAGACGGCTTTTATCTTCGCCAAATTCCCCTATCATCCTACTCGATTTCTAACTTAAACCGTTTTTCCAACCATTTTTCGACTAGATTTATCCACTTTTCTGCATGCTCGTCAATCAAAGTGAGCGAAGAAGCGGTTGCTTGTGTTGCCAAGCTCAAACCATGTACCCCTTCCTCAAAAATATGCAGCTCAAATGGTATCTCGTGATCAGCAAGTGCAGTTGCCATCCGTGTACTATGTCCGATTGGAACGAGCGAGTCAGCCGCCGTTCCCCAAATAAACATCGGCGGTGTGTCAGATGTAACGTGTCGTGCTGGGCTAACTTGTTCTAGTTTCTGGTCATTTGGAACTTCTTCTCCTAGCAAAGAAACATTTGCCGCCTTAAATAACTGAGCGCCGCGTTCATCCATTTTGGTTTCTTTCATGTATACGTAATCCGTGATTGGATACCCTAAAATAGCGACAGTTGGGCGCAGTTCTTGCGGACTCGCATTGAAATAATCAGTGACGATTGGTTGATTCCAGTACACGGCATAGGTTGCGACGTTATGCGCTCCAGCAGAGAAGCCACATAAAGCGATGCGCTCAGAGTCCACCAGCCATTCTGATGCGTGTTCCCGAATCAATAATAAGGATTTACCAATTTCATGCATAGCAGTTGGAAATACCGTCCGCTCTCTTTTTTCGATTCCTTGGAAAATCATTTCAAAAGGTTCCTCTGCTTCTAGGTACGTCGAATACCGAAGGACAAACGCATGGTATCCCATAGACGCAAATCGAAGAGCAACTGGTTCTGCCTCACGGTCAGAACAAGCAAGGTAGGCTCCTCCTGGACAAATTAAAACAGCGGGTCGACGCTTCCCATTGAGTAATTCAGTGGAATCATCCAGCACATAAGCCGTCAATGTTACATCTTCCCGGTCTTCGTATAACTTGAATGTTTGAACGAGCATGTTCTTTCCTCCCTATCAAAGTGTGAATCGTTATTCGATAAAATATGATTCATAATGTAGGTCATCCATTTTTAATTGTCAAGCTGTCTAACAAAATCATCCACTTACCGGGAACGATAGTCGCTTGGGGTACAGCCCACCATCTGCTTGAAGTTGCGATGGAAGGTTCTCATATTCTGATATCCGCAGTCCAATGCAATCTCAGAAACAGTCTTTTGGGTCCCCCGCAGTTGATAGCATACTTGAGAAATGCGGTACTGATTCAAATATTCAGTAAAACTATACTGGGTCACTTGCTTAAAGAGCTTCGACAAGTAAACATAATCGTATTGAAGCGCGACAGCTGCCTCTTTCAACGTAAGATTCTCGGTGTAATGCTGGTCCACGTAGGCAATAAGTTTTTGAATCATTTTTGTTTTTGGCTGAAATTCTGAACGGACAAACTCCGTGTTCCTGATTAATTCGTCACATATACCGTATAAAAAACTTTTTTTGGCATAGACCGAGTTCAACTTGTCTAGTGGCAAAAAAGATGGCAGGGAAAAAATGGGCCGTTTGGGAACTTGACCCTTGTATTCCGTGAAAAAATGTCCGATCCATTCTGGAGAAAAAATTAAAATCTGCAACCTTGATGTCTCCAGTGATTGAATTCCATGCAACTGATGCGGAAAGACAAACGCGCTGTCTCCTTCCCTCAAACTGAATTCATTATTTTCAATCGATACAATAATCTCTCCCTCTTCTACCCAAATAAGCTCCGCGGCCCGGTGGAAATGAATCGGAAAACTCTGATTGACTAATAACGTATGCGAGAAAGATTCTTGCTCCCCTAATCCATGATGTTCAAAGAAAAACATGCTGCTCCTCCTTAAATGACTAATATTGTCTATGATTATACTACTAAACGAATAGGAATGAAGGCGTTTTTATCGGATAATAGTGAAAAAGAATCCGGGAGTGAGCATAGTGAATAAAGAGTATCATGTAGCAAAAAATGGAAATGACAATCAAAATGGTTCTGTCGAACAACCATTTTTAACAATAAACCGAGCTGCTCAAGTAGCTACCGCTGGGAATACAATTATTGTCCATGAAGGAGTGTACCGCGAATGGGTTAACCCTGTTCATGAAGGCTTAAGTAATCAAAGAAGAATCACGTATCAAGCGGCCCCGGGAGAAAAAGTAGTGATTAAAGGCTCCGAACACATCACAGGTTGGGAGCCTGTTCAAGACGGTGTCTGGAAAGTAACGCTTGCTCCGTCTTTTTTTGGCGACTTCAATCCTTATCAAGAAGAAGTCTTCGGTGACTGGTTAGTAGCAAGTGGGTCTAAAAAACACCTTGGGGATGTATACTTAAATGGAATGTCCTTTTATGAAGCGGACGCATACGAGGACCTGTTCCACCCCGTCGTTCAAACAAAAGTCACTGATCATTGGACGCAACAAGTCGTTCCTATTCTGAATCCAGAACAAACCAAATATATTTGGTTTGCCAAAGTGGATGAACAGGGAACAACCCTTTTCGCAAATTTCCATGATTGTAATCCGAATGAAGAGTTTGTGGAAATCAATGTCCGAAAGGCTTGTTTTTATCCGAAAAAGACAGGTGTGGATTACATTACAGTCCGCGGTTTTGAATTTGCTCAAGCTGCTTGCCCCTGGACTCCACCTACTTCTCATCAAGTAGGAATGGTGGGCACAAATTGGAGTAAGGGCTGGATCATTGAAGACAATATTCTTCACGATGCCAAATGCAGTGCGATTAGTATTGGGAAAGAAGAATCGACCGGGCACCAATACCATTCCATCCGACAAGATAAAACAGGCCATCAATACCAATTAGAGTCAGTCTTTTCAGCACAACAGATTGGCTGGAAGAAAGAAACAATTGGATCTCATCTCATCCAGAACAATACCATTTATGATTGCGGTCAAAACGGTATTGTTGGGCATCTTGGCTGTGTATTCAGTAAGATTCGCCATAATCATATTTATAATATTGCCTTAAAACGAGAATTTTATGGGCACGAAATAGCTGGAATCAAACTGCATGCGGCCATTGATGTGGAGATTTTAGAGAACCGCATCCATGACTGTTCCTTGGGCACTTGGTTGGATTGGCAAACACAAGGAACTCGTGTCAGCAAAAATGTGTACTACCAAAATTCCAGAGATTTATTTGTTGAAGTGAGCCATGGTCCTTACGTGGTGGATCACAATATCTTTGCTTCTCCTGTCGAGATGGACAACTTTGCGCAGGGCGGTGCCTATGTTCATAATCTGTTTTGTGGCTATATGAATATCCAAAATGTGCTAGACCGAGCTACTCCCTATCATTACCCGCACAGTACGGAAGTGGCTGGATATGCCTTTGTCTATAGCGGTGATGATCGGTATATGAATAATATCTTCATCCAACAGCATCCAGAAAACACCGCTCATCCATCAGGAACCGCGGGGTACAACGGCTTCCCTTCTTCCTTGAAGGAGTATCTAAACGCAGTTCGACAAGATCGGTCCGGTATTTGGAATTCAGGTCAAGCCGTATATATAGAAAATAATGCTTACTTTAACGGCGCAACTGCATTCGACCAAGAAAAGAACAAATTAGTCCTAGATTCCTTCCAGCCTAATCTTCGAATTGAAGAAAAAGAAACGAGTGTTTTTCTGTCTATTGATCTTCCAGAAGAATATAATCAATTAAAGGGCTACAAGATTTCTACCGCTACCCTCCCTCCTACACGATTAGTAGGGGCTGAGTTTGAGCAGCCAGATGGCAGCGACCTTTCCTTAGATACCGATTTCTTTGACGATACTTGGGGAGACACAGTAGGCGCAGGTCCTTTCCAATTTATTCAACCTGGAACAAACGTTTTGAAAATTTGGGATAGAAAGAAGGGATAAGCGGAATGAAGTATAATCAATTAGGCAATTCAGGAATGGCAATCAGCGAGTTATCCTTCGGTACGTGGGCAATTGGTGGTGATTGGGGAGAGCGAAACGATGAAGAAGCATTGCGAGCCCTTCGCCATGCCATTGATCAAGGGGTTAACTTCTTCGATACTGCTGATGTGTATGGGAACGGTCATAGCGAAGAATTGTTGGCACAGGCTACTAAAGGAAAAGAAGATGAGATTTATATCGCCACCAAGTTCATCCGAAAAGGTGATATCAACGACCCAGAAAACTATACAGAGGAAAAAATAAGAGCGTACTGTGAAGCAAGTTTACAGCGACTAAAACGTGACCGGATTGATTTGTACCAAGTTCACTGTGCTCCCTTTGCGATGTTGAAGGAGACAGATCTCTTCAACACATTGGAGAAGTTGAAGCTCGAAGGAAAGATTCGTGCCTATGGGGTCAGCGTGGAAACGAATGAGGAAGGTTTATTTGTGCTCGAGAATTCCAACGCAACTGCCTTGCAAGTAATTTTCAATGTTTTGCGGCAGAAGCCATTGGAACGCCTTTTCCCAGAAGCACAAAGAAGAGGTGTCGGAATTCTAGCGCGTGTTCCGCTCGCAAGCGGCTTGTTAACTGGAAAATACACCAAAGATTCTACCTTCTCTCCTGATGATCACCGGAACTATAACCGTGACGGCCAAGCCTTCAATGTCGGCGAAACGTTCGGTGGTCTCCCATTTGAAAAGGGCGTGGAACTAGTAGCGGCGCTTGAGTGGATGAAGGAAGACAGAGGCACCCTCGCACAAGCTGCATTGAAGTGGATTTTGGAAGAAGAAGCGGTAACCAGCGTCATACCCGGTTTCCGAAGTGTACAGCAAGTAGATGATAATCTGGCTAGTCTGAAGATAAAAGGCTACACAAACGAAGAACGACAAAGACTGCAAGATTTTTATACACGAGAAGTTCACCAGTATATCCGCGGCGCTTATGAATGATGGAAGAGAGTGTGACAAAAGGCGTTAAGCTCCGAATTTTCTAACGCATACCATATCCGTAAGCACTGTGGGCTGACGCCCAAGTGTATCATGATTGTAGGCTGCTGAAGCAGCAACAATCATGACAAAGTGACGTCAGAGCTGCCTTTTGGAACACGTTTAAAGGACAGACATTTATTTAAAGAAAAACGGCTGGCACTGTGCCAGCCGTTTTCTTATGATGTCAAAAACCGCTTCCATTTCGTTGTGCGGTCTCCTTTTTTCACTAAATACAAGGCAACGACCAATACAATCGCTGTCCCCATCCACGATAGCGGATGACTAATGACAATTGCACGGAAGCCGAATATGCCTGTAAAGAACAAGGGAACTAATGAACGCATGCCCATTTCCATGAAACCACCAATAGTTGGCGCGACAGCTTTCCCCATTCCTTGTAAACAATAGCGAACCACAAAGACTACTGATAAGACCATATAAAATAAAGTTGTCCACTTAAAATAACGATCTACAAATGCGATGGTTTCTCCGCTCTCAGCACCGAAAAGCCATTGTGCCAAGTCACTTCCATAGAAGAACAATAATAACCCTACTACTAATCCATAACTGAGAGAAATGATTAGACTAGCTTTCACCCCCCGCCAAATTCTCGACAAGTCACCAGCCCCATAATTTTGTGCGGCAAAGGTTGCAGTAGCAACCCCAAATGTAACCATCGGCATGGTTAACATGTTCTCTACACGGCCTCCAATTGCATGGCCCTCTACTGCTGCTGATCCTAGTCCATTCAGTTTATACTGCAAAATAATGGACCCAACTGCAATAATGGAAGATTGGAATCCCATCGGCAAGCTGATATCCAAGTGCAGGCGCACTTCTCTTTTATCCGCCCGCAAGTCTTTTCGACCAAGCTTAAAAATAGGAACCTTTTTAATAACATAGTTCTGACAGAAGACACCAACGATCAGTTGGGAAAGGATGGTAGCAAAAGCTACGCCACTCACACCAAAATCCAGCACAATAATGAAGATGAAATCAAAAACAATATTTAATAATTGCGAAAAAACAGTGAATACAAGGAGATGTTTCGTGTCTCCTTTCGAACGCAAAACATTACACATCAAGTTAAAAAATAACAAGGCACTTAGACCAAACATTGCTGTAATAAAATAAGCCTTACTATCATGAAAAAGTTCATCTGGAATATTCATCATTCTCAATAATAAATCCGAAAATAAAATACTAATAATGGTCAAAAGTAAAACCATTCCCATTGAAATCCATAAACTAGCGATGTAACTGCTGCGAATACGCTCCTCATTTTTTGCACCAAATCGTTGTGCCAATATGAGCGACAACCCTGAAGCAATCCCCAGCACAAACCCTTGAACAAAAAAGGTTAGACTACCCACTGCGCCAATTGCCCCTAATGCATTCATTCCTAGAGAGCGTCCAATAATAATTGTATCCATTAAACTGTATAATTGTTGAAAAATATTTCCCATTAATAAAGGAATGGTAAATCGAACGATCAACTTCCAAGGACTCCCTAGTGTCATATCTTCCATTCAGCTATCTCCATCAAAATTATATTTTTATCAGACTAATGATCCTCCCTTTTTATTACAACCGTTTTATGATTGCGGTATCATTTTACTACACTTCTGAAAATATGAAAGTGCTTTTTTAAATTCATTTTAAAATATTGCACTTTTATTATTTTTCTTACATGTTAGAATAAAAATGTTGGCTTTGAAGCATACCAGGCATTTAAAGGAAGGCGGATTAGAAAGGGAAGTATCTATGAGTTTTGAGGACAAATTTATCGAAACACATTGGATTGAGAAAGAAGAATGGAATGAGTTGCAAGCAATGTTAAGCGATCATGATGCAACTTCTTTTATCCTAAACGGTACCACCTATAACAAACGCGAAGTGAAATCTGTTGTTACAGAAGGAAAAGGATTCCAATTTTTCTCTTCTGCTGATTTTAAAAACTCCATTACAAAAGAACTTGTTTGGTAATCTAGCATTACTGTAGATGAGCCTAACTTCAGAAGAAAAATATAAAACACCTGGAAACCTATCTTGCGATATGGATTCCGAGGTGTTTTTTCGTTTTTATCTTTCTACAATTAAAGAAATTCCTTGTCCGCCACCAATACATAGCGTTGCCAGGCCATATTTTACATCACGTTTCTTCATTTCATGTAAAAGAGTCACTAAAACCCGAGCTCCACTTGCACCAATCGGATGACCAAGTGCAATAGCCCCGCCATTCACATTGACTAGATCTGGATCCATCTCCAAGTCCTTCATCACGCTCAACGATTGTGCGGAAAATGCTTCATTTGCTTCAATCAAATCAATATCTGACATCGTAAGTCCAGCTTTTTTTAATACTTTTTGAGTAGCTGGGATGGGACCGCAGCCCATGATTTCCGGTGCGACTCCTGCGCTGGCATAGGCCTTGATGGTAGCAAGGGGCGTAATTCCTAGTTCGTCTGCCTTTTCCCTACTCATGACGATCAGGGCTGCCGCTCCATCGTTCAAGCCCGAGGAGTTTCCGGCTGTGACGGAGCCACCGTCTTTTTTGAAGGCAGGCCGCAGCTTCGCCATTCCTTCCATTGTTGAACCAAAGCGCGGGTACTCATCCGTATCAAATAAAACAGGCTCCCCTCTACGTTGTGGAATGGATAGGGGAACAATTTCTTCTTTAAATCGACCTGCCTGAATTGCTTGCTCTGCTCTATTTTGGCTGCGTACTGCTACTTCATCTTGCTGTTCCCGTGTAAAGCCATATTTTTCAACAATATTCTCTGCGGTTACGCCCATGTGAATCTCATTGAATACATCTGTTAAGCCATCTCTCAGCATGGTATCCACTAGTTTCGTATCACCCATGCGCGCTCCCCAACGTGCATCTTGCATGATGTAGGGTGCTTGGCTCATGTTCTCTGTTCCGCCAGCAATCACAATCTCATTGTCGCCTGCTAGAATGGATTGGGCCGCTAGTGCTACAGTCTTCAGTCCAGACCCACAGACTTTGTTAATTGTATAGGAAGGAATCTGAATTGGAATGCCTGCTTTGACGGCAACTTGGCGGGCAATGTTTTGTCCTAAACCTGCGCTTAGTACATTTCCAAAAATCAATTCATCTACCGTGCTTGGATCTAATTGAATGCGATCCATCGCTTGTTTTACAACTGCGGCACCTAAGTCGACGGCAGAGACATCCTTCAATGATCCTCCGAACGCTCCGATTGGCGTCCGTAATGCTGCTACAATGACTGCTTCACGCATGTATTGTTTCCTCCTGTTATGATTATTCTGTAGTTTTCATCTTAATATAAGGTTTCTTCGAACGTTTTAAGCAATCAATGATTTCTTTTCCGTCTCGATCCCACTGAATCATTCGATAAAAAACGTCATGATAAAAAATAAATCGAGAACCATTTTGGTACGCTTCTTCTAGCCATTTTTGTTTTGCAAAAATAGAATCCATGGGGTAATCGTCATATGCCATCACCCAAAGAGGATTTTGATGTGCGTGTAAAGCGAAAAGGTCTGCTAAATGGATCATCATTTCTCCTCTTTGCTGCAACTTGATGACCGAATGACCGTTACTATGGCCGCCCGTATGAACCATTTCGATCCCGTCCGCTACCACTAGTTTCGTTTCAAAAGGGTGCACTTGATCTTGAATGGCTTCCCAGTTTTCTTTCCAGTATGTACTCTTTGAGCGGATATTTGGATTCCTTACTTCATCCCACTCGGCTTGAGACATATGAATAACGGCATGAGGGAACGTGGATTGGATTCTGCCATCTTGGAAGGTTGTCAAGCCGCTCGCATGGTCAAAGTGCATGTGTGTCATGCACACATAATCAATGTCAGCCGGTGCCAGACCCATTTCGCTTAACGATTCTACAACACTCGATTCTTCGTATACACCAAAAATCTTTTTTTGCTTCTCGGTTAGTTTTCCCTTATTAATGCCCGTGTCAATTAAATAATTCTTACCTTGATACTGAATCAAGATTGGATCGGTTGCATTTTCAATTTGATTCTGTTCATTTACTGGATACTTTCGGCTCCAGAGAGGCTTAGGGACCACTCCAAAAATTGCTCCACCATCAAATGAAACAACCCCGCCATCTAGCCAGGTAATCTGCACGTCGTGGAATGTTAACTGATCCATCTCGGTTTCCCCTCTTCCTGTGACTCTATCTCCATACTACCTTCCACTCGGCCAAAAATCCAATTTCCGCTGTCTAAGTTTTTCTAAAGGTTTAGAAAAAACCACCCCGTTTTTTCACGGAATGGTTTCGTTTATTGCTCTGCATTCAAATACCAGATAAAGCTCTTATGATCCCCGTCGACGTCAGCTGGCAAGAACATGCCGCTGTGCATCAACTCATCGCCGCCCATCGGAACTTTCGCTCCTTCGAAGTAATAGTTAAGCGATGGATCCAGTCCTTCCATTTTCAAAATGTTCAATGGTTCGGATGCTTGATTCAATACCTTATAATAAAATACCAAGGCTTCTTTTTTATCTTTGGAAACAAACATCCACGCACATTCATTGCCGTCAAACGGACTAATCAAACGATAAAAATCGCCAAACTGGATTAACTGTCGGTGCCGTTTATAAAAGGCAACTTGATTGGCTACTTTCTCTCGCCCTTCTTCGGGTAAGGCCAAAATATCCAACTCATAGCCTAAATTTCCGGCACTCGCTACATCCCCACGCATCTTCAAAGACGTTACTCGACCAATTTGATGATTAGGGGATGCAGAAACGTGCGCCCCCATCGTGAGAATCGGATAAACCAGACTCGTTCCATACTGGATCTTCAAACGAGAAATCGGATCGGTATTATCACTGGTCCACGTTTGTGGCATGTAATAGAGCATCCCAGGATCAAAGCGTCCGCCACCTCCGGAACACCCCTCGAATAAGATATTCGGGAATGCAGTCGTCAGTTTCTCCAATAAATCGTAGAGCCCTAAAATATACCGATGATAGACTTCCCCCTGTTGCTCAGCAGGATACTCACTGGAAAAAGCTTCCGTAATGTGACGGTTCATGTCCCACTTCACGTAATCTACTTCCGCTTCCTTGAAGACACGAGTCAGAACTTCTTCGATATGGTCGCGGACGACCTTCCTGCTGAAATCAAGCACATACTGACCGCGTCCAAGCGATTTGCCACGGCCTTCCACTTGAATACACCAATCTGGATGCTCGCGGTACAAATCGCTATTTTCTGAAACCATCTCCGGTTCCACCCACAGGCCAAACTTCATGTTATGTGCCTTCACTTTTTTCGAAAAAGCAGCTAGACCACGGGGAAACTTGGTGGTATTGGCTTCCCAATCTCCCAAGCCTTCCATGTCAGAGTTTCGCTGTCCGTACCACCCATCATCTAACACAAACAATTCGATACCTAGTTTGCTTGCTTCTTCAACAATCGGCAGAAGCGTATCCTCCGTAAAGTTAAAGTACGTCGCTTCCCAATTGTTAATCAAGATAGGACGTTCACGTCTTTGATGGATTCCGCGCAGCAAATGCTCCCGGTACAAATTATGGTATTGCTGGGACATCCCGTTCAAACCGTCCTGTGAATAAACCAGCACTGCTTCTGGTGTCTGGAATGATTGCCCTGGCTGCAGTTTCCAATTGAACTGGAATGGGTTGATCCCGAAATTGACCCGCAATTGACTGTAGGAATCTACCTGAACCTGTGCGACAAAATTCCCACTGTAAATCAGGCTGAATCCATATACCTCCCCATCCAGATCATTGGCACGTTTATCCACTAATGCCAGAAACGGATTTTGTTGATGACTGCTGGCTCCCCGTTTACTGTCAATCACCTTAATTCCGTGCGAGACCGGTTCGCGTGTAATTTGTGTTTCACGCGCCCAAGACCCATTCAAGTGAACCAAGTCGAAGTTCGCATGGGGAGAATCCATGCTGACACTCATCATCTTCTCAATATTAACGGTATCATAAATGGAGAACAAAGGACGTTGCTTCGGATCACTGGTTAATGCCGGCTGTGCTGCCTTCGTAACCGTTTGCTGAAATGAGTAGACAATTTTGTGGAAAACTAGGGCAACCAAGAAGACAACTACTTGAGCGGCCCCTGAGAAGCGATGAGTGCTAAATAAAAGCAAGAACGAAAGAATTAATCCGATATTGGATACGAGCATTAACGGGCGGAATTTTCCCCAGCGTGTGTTGAAACGGTCATTACGACACCGATAGTAGGGTCAATGATTCCATCAAATAAACGTGTAGCACCTAATAAGTTACTAACGAGTAAAGTAGCGAATCCAGCAATACCAGTTGCGTAGTACGTTAAGAAACCAAAGGCAAATAAGTATAGGTTGGTCGCGGAGTTATTTAATGAGAAAAAGGCAATTTCCCACTGTTTAGCCGTATGATAACGACTTTGTGTTTCCGGTTGGTTCTGAGACATTTTTATTCTCTCCTCTATTTTCAGTCTATTTCATGAAAGTGTCATCCTCCCTTGAATCGCTTTCATGATACGATTATAACGCATTCATTTTTTAATTCAAGACGATAAGTAACAAATTTGCCTTCAATATCTTGACTGAAAATGCTCTATTTGTGAGAAAATTTGACTAAAAAACCGATGTTATTATTTTAGAGAATCTATTTCTAAGAAAAAAAGAGGGCACGTGCTGGCCCTCTTATCGCAATCATTATTTATCTTTTTGTTCCACATCTGCCTCAAATGCATAAATACGGTCCATTTCTTCTTGCGTTAAAATGTGATCCAAACCAAGGTGCGCTGCCATGTGATCGACTGCTTGACCAGAAAAACTCTCATATGCATTCAACAAAATTTTCAATGTTTCTTCTTCCGTAAATTCTCTACCGAGTGCCCGTTCCAATTTCGTCAAAACATCGCTATTTCGTTGCTGTTCCTGTTGCATCACCAATTGCCGTACATTCATCGAACCGCCTCCTTTATCTTTTGCTTCAGCATACCACTTATGAGAACGATTGCAAGAAATGTGCGTTACAAATGAACTCGGTGTATAATAAGTAAAACAACTGAAAAAGGAGACCATTATTTTGAAAAAAATACTCTTAGGCTTCATGGCTGCTGCACTCCTCGCTGGATGCGGCGCCGAAACTTCCGAAGCAAGCACAAAAGAAAGCGAACAACCGACAATTCTCTACACAGGAACCGTTATTGATAGTGGCGAATCTTATGGAAATGGCATTTATCTGTCTAGCCTCATTCCGGTAGAAGCAGATGTTGCTTCTTTTGATGAAGTGGTTCTACTCATGAATGAAGAAATAGAGCTCGTTGATCATAATACCGGCGATGAATTGGAAATCACCGAACTGTCAGCGGGAGATACCATTCAAGTCACTTTGACTGAACACGTACCTACTACGATGTCTCTGCCGCCTCAAATTGCAGGCATGGGGATCATAAAAGTGGAATTAATGGAACAAGTAAAAGAATAGCAACGCAGGCGAAATCGCCCACGTTGCTATTCGGTTCTCTCAGATGAAATTCGTAATAACTGCAATGATGGTTGGATAAAGAGCAATCACGGTCACAACCCGCATCGTCTGCATTAATGAGACAATAGCCGGATTCGCATGATAATCGATCGACATCAAAGCTAGATCAGAAGCTCCTCCTGGTGCACAAGCAAACAAAGCAGTCGAGAGGCTGAGTTGATTGGTTTTGAAAAACAAGAATCCCATTACGACCGAAAGAATGATGTATCCAATCACCATAACGGCTGCCGGGAAGAAAATCTCTCGCAATGAGAGGAAAATGGATGCTGTAATCGAAGATCCAATCAAAGTTCCGGCAGATATTTGTGCTACAAATTTTACCTTTAGCGGCATGACTGCTGATTTGGTAGTGACATTTTGCAAGCCCACCATCAGCATGGAACCAATTAACGGCCCTGCTGGTATACCCAGGAAATACCCAATTGATGCGCCAAAAATACCCACAGCACCGGTTTTCCATATACTGCCTTTTTTCTGCTCAACAAATTGTACTTCAACCTCTGGTATATCCGATTCATGTTTATTGTCTAACAAGACTGAAAATAAGCTGGGAAAAAAAGCAATGATGGTAAAGAGGCGAATGGTTTGAAGCACAGAAACAATCCCTGTGTCCGCTCCTAAATCCATGCTGACAATCGTCATATCTACAATACCGCCCGGAGCAGTCGCAAAAGCTGCCGTTGCGAACGAGAAATCAGTGAAATGATACAAAAAGACAGCCATGGACAAACTATAGGTAATTAAAACTAATACGTTTGCAACTGCCGGCACAACCATTTTCTTTAATAATAAAATATCCTCTTTTCTTATGCCGGCCCCAATAAATATTCCTGAAATCGTTTGAGTAAAATTCTTCATAAAAGTTGGATACGCAGCATTCCCGGTGAAGATGCTGAAAAGTGCTACAGCTATCATGGCGCCGATCATGTAAGCAGACGGCATTTTTAATCTTTTCGCAATCCGAGCGCCCATCAGACCGATGAAGAAGGTAAAGATTGTTTCCAGCCAAATCATAGAATGTATATCCCACCTTATCGGTTCTAAGCTTTTTCGTTCTTTTCCATATCTGCACCACTATATAAGTCTTCAGGTGCCATATCTTCATAGATGACACGGATTGTTTCACGACTAGCAAATTTCAATTCGTCCATCGTGTTTACAATTGCTTCTGCTAATTCTTTCTTTTGTTCCGGTGTGCGGCCTTCTTTTAATTGAATGCGTACAAAGGGCATGTGAGTTCTCCTTTCTATCAAAAAACAGACTTGTATGGTTATTTTCTCACCAAACAAGTCTGTATTCAACTTCTATTTTTAATTCTCTTGCTAGTTGCTTTAACCTTTGCTTAGAATTTTGACACCATAGGGCGGTAATTCTTCTGTTTTTTCGAAACTTTCTTTGGTTAATAAATTTATATACCCTTCTAAATCTATTTCAATTCGAACAGGTTTTTCACCGTGATTCATGATGAAAATAAATTCTTGGTCTCCTTTTACACGCTTTGTAATTTCGATACCATCTGGCTGAATTCCGAATCCAACTACATTATTTTTAAGAACGATTTGATGGACGATTGCATCCAGTAAGGCTTGATTCGGAACAGTCCCTACATACCATGCAGTTCCTTTTCCAAAAGAATTGTGGGTCACCACTGGTATTCCAGCATAGAATTGACTTGCGTAAGTGGCGAATACAGTTGCACCTTCTGAATGAATCAAATCAGCCAACATTTCTCCTTGGTAGGTTTCACCTGACTCTCCATGAATTTGAACACTTTCATCCGGAGGCAGAGCATCAATTTCTTCGACCCAAATGCCCATCGTCTTTCGTAAAGGACCTGGGTACCCTCCTAAATGTACATTGTCACTTTGATCAACAATCCCACTCATGAACGTCGTCAAAAACGTTCCGCCTTCCTCTACAAACGTTTCAACTTTTTCTCCCATACCTTCTTTTACCATATAAAAAACTGGTGCTAGAATCACATCATATGCAGAAAAATCTGCATCCATAGGAATCATATCGACCGCAATATTGCGGCGATAAAATGCATCATAATACTGTTGGATTTGGCTAACGTAGTACAAATCTTTATGCGGACCACTCGTATACTCTAAAGCCCAATAATTATCCCAATCAAATAATATGGCTACCTTAGAAGGTGTCTCTGCACCGATATGACAATTACCTAATTGTTCCAATTCCTTTCCTAATTCAGCAACTTCACGAAAAACTCGTGTATTCTCATGTCCAACATGCTCAATGACGGCACCATGAAACTTCTCACAACCCCCTTTAGAGCGACGTAACTGGAAATACTGGATTGTATCCGCTCCGTGAGCAATCGCATGATAACTTTGCACGCGCATCCGACCAGGTGGCTTCAGTGAATTATACGGTTGCCAATTTTGTTGGCTTGGCGTTTGCTCCATTAACATAAAAGACTGTCCGTTCTTCATTCCACGCATCAAGTCATGGTTCATCGCCACATGACTCCATGAAGTATTCAAGCCTGGATAATTGTCCCAAGAAACAATGTCCATTTCCTTTGCCCACTTAAAATAATCAAGCCCTTTATATGCCCCCATAAAATTCGTAGTCACTGGTCTTTCCTTATCATATTTACGAATTATTTCTTTTTCCATAATAAAATTATTTAAGAGGCTATCTGACATAAAGCGACGATAGTCGATTGAAATTCCCGCAAATGCGGCCATCGTATCACTCACCCCATCGCCTAGGTAGTTCGGCGGAACGATATCTTCAAAGTCATAAAGGGTATGACTCCAAAAATCAAAATTCCAAGCCTCATTAACTGCTTCAATTGTTTTGTATTTTTCTTTCAGCCAAATCCGAAACGCCTTGGCACAGTTATCACAATAACATTCTCCACTATATTCATTGGAAATATGCCATACTTTTACGTTTGGATGTGATCCATATCGCTCAGCAATTCGAGTTACTAATTCTTTCGCATAATATTGAAAACTCAAGCTGTTAGGACAAGCATTATGCCGATGCCCATACTTATGCGGCCGTCCATAAAAATCGGTTCGATTAACATCCGGATATTTACGAGATAGCCATGCTGGAAGTGCGGCCGTCGACGTACCCATTACAATCTCATAATCTCTCTCAGTCAACAAGTCTACAACCTGGTCCAACTCAGAAAAATTGTATTCCTTTTCTGAGGGTTGAAGACGACCCCAAGAAAAAACATTAATCGTAGCGGAATTAATATGTGCTTTCTCAAAAATCCGCATGTCTTCTTGCCAAAATTCCGGCGGCCATTGTCCAGGGTTATAATCTCCACCATGTAGGATTTTATCGAAGTATGGTTTACTCATGGAAGCCTCCTTCTACTTTAATCTTTGTTTGATCACTATTGATTGAAACAATAGAACCATATTTGGAGGCAATTGCTTCTTTAATTTGTACGTTATGAACGATTAACTTAAAACTCGAAAGTCCTGTACTATCTACTTGTAGCTCATCACCATTTCGTTGAATCGTAATGGAAGCAACCTTTTCACCTCTGACATTGTAAATATCTGTTTCTGCTGTTTTACCATGGTCTAGTTCGAAGAGATGGACGGTTACATCTTTCGTATAGTCATATTCAGCGCGATCATTCACAGCTCCTTCTACAATGATGCTGTTTGGTCTAGCCAAAAGTGGTAAGTGTAAATAATCATATTTTCTTTCATACCACCGTTTCCCTTCAAATACTTCACCAGTTAAATAGTCTGTCCAACTTCCTTCCGGTACATAAAACTGAGCAATTCCTTTTTCATTGAAAATTGGAGCTACCAAAAGATTGCTACCAAACATATATTGGCGATCTAGGGTATGAGTGGTTGGATCTTCTCGAAATTCTAAAATCATCGAACGCATCATCGGTACTCCTACCTGATGAGTATAAACAGATTCTGCCATTAAATACGGCATTAAACTAAGTTTCAGTTTGGTAAAGGTTCGTGATACTTCAACTGCCTCTTCTCCATACAGCCATGGAACTTTATATTCCCAACTTCCATGATATCGGCTATGGGAAGACAGAAGACCAAATTGAGTCCAACGTTTATAAACATCCGGTGAGCAACCAGCTTCAAAGCCACCAATATCATGACTCCAATAGCCAAAACCACTCATTCCGAATGATAATCCCGCACGTAACGACTCAGCCATAGAAGGATAATCAGATGTACAGTCACCACCCCAGTGTACAGGGAACTGTTGTCCACCAACGGTTGCGGAGCGAGCAAATACAACGGCTTCTTGTTCTCCTTTTTTCTCTTTCAACAAGTCAAACACTACCTGATTATATAGCTGTGCATAATAATTATGCATCCGCTGTGGATCAGATCCATCATGATAAACACAATCAACAGGAATCCGTTCACCGAAGTCCGTTTTAAACGAATCAACCCCCATTTCAATCAACTCTGTTAGTTTACCTTGATACCATTCAACGGCAGCAGGATTCGTAAAATCAATAACCGCAAGACCTGCTTGCCATTTATCCCATTGCCAGACATCACCATTTGGTCTTTTAAGGAAGTACCCCTCCTTCATTCCCTCATCAAATAATGGTGATTTTTGCCCTACATAAGGATTAATCCAGACACAAATCTTTAAGCCTTTATCTTTTAAGCGTTTAAGCATATTTTTTGGATCTGGGAACATGCGCTTGTCCCATGTGAAATTCACCCATTCAAATTCTTCCATCCATAAACAATCAAAATGGAACACTTCAAGTGGGATGTCCCGTTCCAGCATTCCGTCTACAAACTGATTTACAGTAGCCTCATCATAATCCGTTAAGAATGAGGTGCTTAACCATAGTCCATATGACCAAGCAGGCGGCAGGGCAGGTTTCCCAGTAAAAGAAGTGTAGTGTTCTAAAACCTCTTTTAAATCATCTCCAACAATAATATAGTACTGCATGACTTCTCCAGGAACGCTGAACTGAACACGTGAAACTTTTTCGCTCGCTATTTCATAACTAACACGATCCGGCGAATCAACAAAGACACCGTATCCCTTGTTGCTCATATAAAATGGAATATTTTTATACGCTTGTTCTGTTCCGGTTCCGCCATCTTCATTCCATATATCGACTGTTTGACCGTTTTTGACAAATGGAGTAAAGCGTTCCCCTAGTCCGTAAATTAATTCACCGACATCTAAGGTTAATTGTTCACTGATGAACGGTTGCCTATCCGGAGCACTTACGTATGCCTGTCCCCTTGGTTTACTTTGAGTTAATGTAGTACCTTTGTAGATAAAATCTAATTGGAACTGATCACCCTTAGCAGCACGAACTGAAAAGTCTTTATTGTGAAACTCATAACCTGTCTCTGTTTCTTTGATTTCTGCTTGTACTGGTTCGTTGTACAGTACAAAATCTGGGCCTGTGTGACGTTGCCCTTTATGGTGATATACCTTTACCCCAATTATATTAGGTCGAGGAGCAGTTAGCTCAACAGTCATCATTCCACCATCTAAGGACATTCCTTTATGGGAAATATGGCGAAATGGTGCGTATAAGGTCAACCCTTCGTTTGTTCTTCGCGATGCGTAAATATGTGCTGGGAAATTCACTTCATACCCTTCTCTAAATAGCCAACCACCATCTGTATACTTCATTCTTCCACCTCGTTGTCCATAATATTTGCTCCATTTTGCTTCATCAATTCTTGATACCAATAAAAACTTTTCTTTGGTATACGCTTCAAATCTTTTTCGCTCTCTTCATCTCGGTTCACATAAACAAAACCATATCGTTTTTTATAACCATTCAACCAACTCAATAGGTCAGTGAACGACCAAGCGCAATAGCCAATCATTTCTACACCATCAGTAATTGCCTTTTTCATTTCAAGAACATGTTTTTCCAAATAAGCAATCCGAACGTCATCTTGGATGCTGCCATCCTCTTCTAACTGATCAATAGCACCTAGGCCATTCTCCGTCACAAAAATGGGTAACCCGTAGCGCGCATAAACACGACGCAAGGCAACACGGAAGCCAACTGGATCTATCTCCCAACCCCATTCTGTTTTATCTAAGTACGGGTTGGATATGGATTGAAACATTGGTACTTCTGGTGACTGAGCTTGTTCCTCATTTGGCTGCATTAAATATGGATCAATTGCGGAAAATTCTTTCTTTTGTGCTTCTTTTGCATTTTGTTTATTTTCAATCCGATTTTCTTGGAATGTGCCACCATGATAATAATTGATACCTAAAAAGTCTGGTTTAGAAGATTGAAGTAATTCGTGATCCGCTGCAGTCACCTCCGGCGCAATCTTTAATTTTTGGAGTTGTTTCATAACAAATTTGGGATAAATCCCTCTGCAATAGACATCCAACCACCATATGTTATTGAATTCTTCGCCGTTCTCTGCCGCTAAAACATCTTCTGGCCTAGCACTAGAAGGATAAGCTGGTCCATAACCGAAACTTGGACCAATCAAACCTTTTGGAACCATTTTATGGAAGAGATTAATAGCTTCTGCATTCGCTAAATTGATAACATGGTTAGCAGTAAACATCCGCTCTAAGTTGGAGAGATTTGGCGGATGTGTCTCCCAGCGATAGCCCATCGAAGTAAATACGTTCTGTTCGTTAAAAGTTACCCAGTATTTGACTTTACCTCCAAGTCGCTCAAAAAGAATTTGGCAATACTGTTTGAATGCTTGGATTGTTTTACGCGATTCCCATCCGTTATACTTTTCCTGCAAAGCTTCCGGTAAATCCCAATGATAAAGAGTGAGAATTGGTTCTACACCATGCGCAAGCATTTCGTCTACCAAATCCTCGTAGAATTGCAAGCCCTTTTCATTCACTTTACCTTCTCCTTCAGGAAGAATACGAGACCACGCAACGGAAAAACGATAAGCTTTTAGTCCCATTTCTCCCATTAATGCTACATCTTCCTTATAACGATGGTAGTGATCTACCGCAACATCCCCATTGGTTTCCATAAACGTCTTACCGGGAATTTTGGAAAAGGTGTCCCATACACTAGGTCCTTTTCCGTCTTCCTTAAACGCACCTTCAATTTGGTAGGCAGCTGAAGCTGCTCCCCATAAGAATTTTTCGGGAAATGAATCAAGTTTTTGATGGTACATCAAATTCTCCTCTCTTTATTAAGGCTACTTTTTCTTGAATAAGTGCATAGGCTCCGCGCAATCCTGCCTCATTGTAGTATTTACAATTTTGCACGATTGTTTTAATATCTTTCCAATCTTTACTTAAAGCCAGTTCCTTTTCTAATTCTAAAATTAAAGTAGGGTCTCCACTAATCCCTCCCCCAAGTAAAATCTTTTCTGGATTGAAGAAGGTTGCTGAATTAAAGACTACTGCACCTAAATATTTCAACCAATTACGAAATAAAATTGCAACTTCTGGATCAGTTTCTTTTTCAATCATAATGGTTCGTGCATCTACATGTGCTTCTGGTGCTATTCCCTTTTTTTCTTTATAACTTCGAACCAATGAACTTGTAGCTGCTACATCATGGGCGGTCGCATAGGGTCGATTACCTACATCAATATGCATCATGCCAAATTCCCCAGCTCGAAATGTATTTCCTCTAAAAAGCTCACCATTCAAGACGATTGCTCCGCCAATACCCGTTCCAATTGTAATTAAGACAAAGTGCTCCAATCCTTGAGCATTACCGCTGAGCATTTCTGCTAATGCAGCGCAATTTGCATCATTCTCAATAGCAATCGGGTAAGGTAGTTCTTCTCGCAGAACATTGACAATATTTTCCCCATATAGAGGATATAATGCTCCCGCTGTGATGGCCTCTCCACTATACGGATTGATAAACCCAGGAAAACTAATTCCGATTCCTTCAATTCTTTCTGTTTGTTCATATAAGTGGATTTTTTGAAGCATTTGCTGATAAAAAATTTTTTTATCATCTTTTTGAGTGGGGTACTCTCCTTTTTCAAACAATTCTCCATTTGAAGTGAATAGGCCATATTTTACAGCCGTTCCTCCCACATCAAAGCACACGTAAGTCATCGAGTTTCATTTCCCCCTAACATTGTAAAAGAGCGAGACAGAAGCCCGCTCTTTTTTATCTTCTTGCTTCGAAAAAGTTAATTCCCCCAAAGTTCCAGACGTTTTTCCGTTAATTCAGTCATTTCTGCTTCTGCATCCTTGATCCCCATTGCTTCTAATTCCGAAATCATTTCTTCCCAGATGCCATCAAAGTCGGCAGGGTCAGCTAGAATTGCTTCAGTAATTTTTTGAGTTGTATAATCATCTGCTTTTTGTTGGGTGATTGCAACGTCACTATTGGAAGGAAGTACATATTCATAAGCCCGACCATGTTTTGGAATTCCTAAAGATTCGGTTTCTGGGAATGTTTCTACCCATAAATCCACTCCGTAAGCTTCTAAAGCTTCTTTTTCAGCCTCGGTGTAATTGATCATAATATCTTCTTTCGTACTCCGGCTGATGGATTGACCGTTAGAATCTACTGCACCATTTCCCCATTGAGGGAATGGATAAATGTAGTTACCGATACCCGTTTGTGCTGAATAATCTGGATTTGTTTGGGCATTTTGTCGGTCTTCTTCGGTTTGCACACGTAATCCTTCTTCAATTGTATAGTTCTCACCTTCTACGCCCCAATTCACAAGAATTTGAGCTTCTTCTGTAGCAAACCAATCAAGGAACTCAAAAGCTTCTTCTTGGTCTTCAGAAGTAGAACTGATGGAAATACCTGTTGTCCCAGTAAATCCATAGTCTCTTGTACTTTGAGAGATATATTCTTCACCCAATGTAACCGGAAGAGGTGCCCACAGACGATTGTCTTTTCCTTCTTGTTTCAAGACTGCAACAGCACTCAACACATCCCAATCCTGATCGGCAGTTCCAAGAACTCGACCAGAAGACAGTTTAGCGATATAGGTGTCATACGTCTGCGTGAATGATTCTGGATCTAACAACCCAATATCATTCATGTGATTCAGCCATTGGAAGTACTCTTTAAATTCGGGCAACATAAATTTATAAACTGTTTCGCCCGTTTCCTCATCTACATGCCATTGACCGTCGTCTTGCATTCCTGCCGCAAATCCAGCTGGGTTACCAACTGTAATCAACCAACGCCAATCACTTCCCAATAAACTCAATCCGATGGTGTCTTGTCCATCAATTTGTGGGTTCTTTTCAACGTACGTTTTGATTGCGTTTTCATAATCTTCTAAAGTTTTGATTTCTGGGTATCCTTGATCTTTCAAGACGTCCAAAGCGATTTGCAAAGTTCCGCTTGTGGTCAAGTAGCGATTCGTAACTCCACCTGTCCCAACATGGTAGATTTGTGGATCATCTAAACTGTTTCGGAGTCGATCTAACTGATCACCGTACATCGCTTTTAAGTTATCGCCTTTTTCTTTAATCATTTCATCTAAGGGAATAACGGCACCTGCATCAATGAGCTTATTTAGATCGCCTTTCCCAAAAATCATATCTGGATAATCTCCACTGGCAATCATTAGAGGAATAGCTTGTTCATCACCACCAACAGGATGAGAAATCTCCAATTTTACTCCTGTTCGTTTGGTAATTTCTTGGGCAACAGGATTGCTAAAAGGATCATCTGTCTGTAAATCAGCACTAAAAAATGTTAGTGTCTTTACTTCTTCTGTTCCGGCTTCTGAATTCGATCCCCCTGTTTCTGCTTGAGAATCATTGCCTGTGCCATCACTTCCAGCACAAGCGGCTAATAATAATGTACTTGATAGTAGTAGTGATTTAGTCCAAACATTCTTTTTCATTCAAATATTCCTCCTTTAGTTATGTTACTGTTTATTAACTCTTTACTGCACCTAAGGTCAATCCAGAAACAAAATATTTTTGTAAAAATGGATAAACAATTAAGATGGGAACGGTTGCAACAATGGTAATAGCCATTTTGATTGATTCTGGAGTAATTCGGTTCGTCATATTTTGATTTTGACTAATTCCTTGGATATCTGCAGCACTCATTGAGTTTGCATTATCCATAATTTTCATTAATTCATACTGTAAGGTAGTTAAATTGTTATTACTTCTAGCATATAAGTAGGTATCAAACCAACTATTCCATTGACCTACAGCCACAAATAAGGCGATTGTTGCTAAAACAGGTAAACATAAAGGCATAATAATTTTGTAGAAAATCTTGAAGTCTGAAGCACCGTCAATTCTGGCGGACTCTTCCAATGCATCGGGTAATCCTTCGATAAAAGAACGGATGACGATAACATTAAATGCACTAATTAAAGCCGGGATAATATAAACAGAAAACTGATTGATAAGCCCTAAATTACGAATCAATAAATAGGAAGGAATAAGTCCTCCGCTAATATACATGGTAAGTGTCAGCATAATATTAATATGTTTACGGAAGATAAAATTTCTCCGACTTAATACATAAGCCAACACTGCACAAGAAAATGTAGCCGTAATTGTTCCTATCAGGGTCCGTAGTAGTGAGTTTCGAAAGGCAATCAATAAACGATTGTTAGATGCAAAAATCTGTCGATAATTCTCAAATGTAAAAACTCTCGGTAAAATATGTATTCCTCCACGAGCAGTGTCCGTGGCGTCATTCAAATAAACTGCAAGTACATTTAAGAAAGGATAGAGCGTAATAACAATTACAAACAACATGAAGATTCCTAGCACGTAATCTGTTTTCCCTACTCTTTTCCATTCTGCTTTCTTTTTTCTAGTTTTTTTATTCATCATTATAGAAGCCATGTTGCTCTCCTTTCTACATTAGTTGTCCTTCACCTGTACGTTTTGCGATAGAGTTAAAGATGAAGATTAACGTAATACTTACCACAGACTTGAAGATCCCGATTGCCGTACCAAAGGAATAACGGAACATCCCGATTCCATAGTCCAGTGCATACTTTTCAATTACCAGAGCCTCATCAGCTACAATGTTATTTCCTAATAAGAGTTGCTTTTCAAACCCAATGTTAATTAAGTTTCCAATACTCATAATCAATAAAACGATGATAATCGGACGAATAGATGGCAATGTTATATTCCACATTTGTTGCCAACGGTTTGCTCCATCTACTCTAGCTGCTTCGTACATTTCTTGGTCAATACTTGTCATCGCTGCTAGGTAGATAATGGCTCCCCAACCCGTCTCTTTCCAAACATCTGATATCGTGACAATTCCCCAAAAGTAATTCGGTTGAGCCATAAAGTTAATGGGTTGCTCTAGAATATTTAAATTTACTAATATCGTGTTAATAATTCCAGAAGGTGCTAGCGATTGGATGACTATATTGGCAACTACTACCCACGAAACAAAGTGCGGTAAATAAGAAATTGTCTGTGTCAATTTCTTAAATCGTGTAAAGCGAATTTCATTTAATATTAAGGCAAACGAGATAGAAGACAGTGTACCGAAAATCAAACCTAAACTTCCCATGCCCAATGTATTCTTTAAAGCACGATAAAATAATGGTTCATTAAACAAATCAATAAAATGCTTCATTCCAACCCATTCAGAACCAAAAAAGCCATTTTGAGGAAGGTAATCCTGAAAAGCAATCACCCATCCTACGAGTGGGAAGTAGGCAAAAACTAGTAACCAAATGACAAAAGGCAAAACCATGATGATTAGCCCTTTTTGCTCCTTAACTTTTTTCCACGTAATTTTCTTTGGAAATTTCCTATCTCGTGCAATAGCTTTTTTCTTTTCCTTCTCCTTTTCGAAGTTCCTTCTAATAATTTTAAACCTTCCATGTTCATCCTCCTTCCTATTTTCTTCCTAATTTAATCTTAAATGTTACCGCTTACAGATTAAACAGGAAAAAGAGGATATCAAACTAGTAAAAATTAGCTTTTAATGAAAATATGATTTTATATTTCTTTATTTTTCTAGTTCTTGCAGTTTTTCCAGTAATAGGTCGAATTGGTTTTTCTCTGAGATGAACTCTGTTATTATATTGTTTTGTACCAAAAATTGTTCTTCGTTTGTTTCATAGAAGGTGATGGATCGTTCCATTGGCTCTCCCTCAGACTGAAATTGGTATTGAATTTGAATAGCTGGGTCTTCTGTTGCTTCTCGTTCTCGTGCTGTGGCAACTTCCGAATAATGCAGTGCTGCTAAGTATTGATAGGTACTTCTGAAGACTTGCTCCTCTATCTTTTTATTATTCAAGTAAAAAGTAGAGACAATTTTAGGTTTATCATTAACATCCATAATCAGTTGATGATTTGCTTCGATATGAAACGTTTCTGTTTCCGATTCAATCACTACAGAAATTAATGAATCTAAGGGAATCAACGCAATAAAATTATCAATGATTTGAAAGGCTTTAATATTAAATGACTGGGCTAACTTTTCAGGAATTTTATACCATTGATCAGCATATTCTAGGTGTAACGGTGTCCAGCCATCATGAGGAACACCAAATTGAAAAGCTTCATTTTTTTGTCCATCCGTAATTCTAACTTGATAGTCTTCTGTAAAACTGAGCGGCTTCTCTATCGGTTCTCCTTTTAATTCCAATAAGTTACTGAGAATTTTTTCCATTTGATAATATTCAACTGAAAAAGCTGTTTCAAAAGCATCATGAAGAAACCAACCACTGACAAAAGGAGCAGATTCTACCTCACTAAAAGGAGAGTCCTGATTCAAGCGGAAACTTTCTTCTTCTGATACGAATTGGATTTCTTCAATTCTACTTAAATCGTATGTAATGGAAGGCATAAAATATACAGGAGAAAAAGCTTGCATCTCAATCGGTAATTGTTCTACTTTCGCGAAATGATTGTCTGTCTCTAAATAAAATTGCTCGTTAGAATCTTCATAAAAAGAAACTTCCTTTTTATTACCATTGCCCTCTTGCAGTTCAACATACAAAATAAGATTGCTGTCTACTTTCTCTATTTCCTGTCCTTCGAGCTGAATCAAATTTTCTATGAATCTCCACACCCCGGCTTGATCCAACAAAGTAAGATCATCTGAAGTCCACTCTTCCTCTGCTGTTATGTGAATGCTATCTTCACCATAGCTTACCATTAACTCTTGTACTTCTTTTAATCCCTGAAAAGGTTGTACCGTAACGGAATGACTAGTCGGTGTTTCTTCTTTATCTACCGATTTCGTACAGCCGGCTAGTAACAAAATAAACAAGAGGATACCAATCTTATTTTTTATTTTCAATCGCTGATTCTCCCTTCTGGTTGCTAAAACGTTCTGCCATTTTTTCAAAAACTGGTTGTTGATTCCGCATAAAATAAAAGGAAAGGAGTGCAAAAATAAAGAGGAACATTTCGCTCGGAAAGGCATAGAGTAAAAAACCAAACGAAAATAGCGTGATCATGTTTAGTAACTGACTCTTCCAAAATCCCCATAGAATTACTACAGATGAACGATAGACATTAGCTAAAGTAATCGTAAAAGTAGCAATCATCGATAGTCCAATTATGCAAATCAATAGCACCAATACAGTGACTAATCCAAAGAAAATACCAAGAAAGACATTGTCTTGACTAAAAAAATAAAGCGTATCGACTAAGAGTATGACCAATAGCACGAGTTGAATACTCCAAAATTTTAAGGAAAGAAACAAATTTTCACGGTATGACCGGAAAAAGTCCTTTACAGGAGCAAGCTCTTGCTGACGGACAACCAATCCCATGCAAAAAAAGAGCGCTACCCAAGCAGGACCAGCTGGGATTAAAGCAACTGTATACCAGACAATATTTTCTATGAGCAGAGGAACAGAGAAAAAGATAATAAAGAAAAGTAGATTACAAACTAAAAATAATAAATTAGTTGTTAGAAAATAGTATCCGTAACGAATTATTTTATACAATGGACTTTTTAGAATATTCTTTTCCTTCACTTCTGTTCCCCCATTATTTTGTCGTAGTTTTTTGATAGCTTTTTGGACTAGTACCTGTGATTTTTTTGAACTTTTTGTAAAAATAATCACTATCGCTATATCCTACTTTTTCAGCAATCTCATACACCAGATATTGATCCCCTTTTAACAGTTTTTTTGCTTCTTCAATTCTAACGTGATCCAAATAAGTCCGATAACTCATTTTTTCTTCTGCTCGAAACTTTTTCCCTAAGTAAGAATGACTATAATTAAGGTGTTTACCTAACTCCTGCAACGTCAGATTTTGGTGGTAATTCTTTTTTGTATATTCTTTCATTTCTGCAACAATGTCACGCTTATCAAACATCTTGTCAAAGAAGCGGGCAAAATCACGGAAAACTTCAAAAAGAAATGCGAAAGTCTGAGATAAAGACTGCTCTGATAAAATAATGGACAAAATATATCGCTTTGATTGCTCCTTCAGAGGGATCTCCAATGATTCCTCTATTTCTTCACAGAAAAAGTTAAAAATAGCTGCTAAGTCAGCTTTTATTTCCCGTTCCGACCAATCGTTTTGTTGATAATAATGACCGATAGATTCTAACGATTGTTGAATGACTTGTTTTTCGTTGCCTTTAATGGCATCTAATAAATGTTCTTGCCATAGCTTTTTTTGAAAATTTTTCGCCCGGTTTTAATTATTCTCAATATACATCTCAATAGAAGAGCGAGAGAGAACATTTAGTTCCTCATACAAGTAACGTTTTTTCTCTAATTGACGGATTTCTTTATATAATTGCTGAATATCTAAGAACTGATTGCCCTCTTTACTCACTAGTACCAGCACCTGTTCCCCCTTAAAAGTCTCGCTAATCTCTAGAACAATTTTTTCAGCTTCCCTTGTTGTTCGATTAACTAATAAGGAATATAAACAACTATTATGGTTGAAATAAAATACCTCTTTTTGGATAATTTTGTCCACTCGTTCCCTAACTTCTGCACGATTTAAGGGACTGATTTCAAAGTTGCAGGCAATGAATTGATAACTGTCAAAAGAAAATAAAAGTTCCAATTCCTCTTTATGTTGTTGATGTAACACAAATTCCTTTAACTTTTTTGAAACAGAATAATCCTGATAAAGAGCGATCGCTTTTCGCTGTTCCCTTTTTAGATCCATGCGAGAGGCAATTTTCTTTAATTCATTCTCTAGTTCTTCCTCATCAACCGGTTTGAGTAAATAAGAGGACACTCCTAAATGAATCGCTTCTTTTGCATAAGAGAAATCAGAATAGCCTGATAAAATGAGAACTTCCATTTCAGAATTCGTTTCTTGTATTTTTCGAATCATTTCAATTCCATCCATTATCGGCATACGGATATCTGTTACAACAATATTAGGATGCAGTTGATTAATCTTCTCTATCCCATCTAACCCATTTTCAGCGTCCCCTACAATTTCAAATCCTAAAGCTTGCCAATTAATTAAATGAGCTAGCCCTTCGCGTACAACTGGTTCATCATCTACGATCAGTACTCGATACATCATTTTCCCGTTCTCCTCTCTTCCTTTTTCTTTGAGGAATATTCAATATTACTTTCGTTCCCTCCCCCTCTATACTCTCAATCTGTAAACCATACTCTGGTCCATAAAAGTATTTTACCCGTTGATGAACATTGCTTATGCCTATTCCATTCGTTTCCTCATGTCCATCGAGAATCTTTTGAAGCTTTGCCAGCCGCTCAGCGGGGATGCCTACTCCATTATCTCTGATTATAATTTTTAAATCGGTACCAGCTTTTTCTACTTGCACTGCTAATCGAGCCTCACCAGCAATTCTTTCCAATCCGTGTACAAACGCATTTTCGACAAGTGGTTGGACTAAAAGTGGCAAAATAGTGTAGTCGTCTTGGGTCCAATTATCTATTCGGTACTGTACGCGTTCGCCAAAACGGAGTTGTTGAATTTGAAGATACATTTCTATAAAAGCTAGATCTTCACTAAGCCACAACTCTTCATTGTTTCTTTCGAGTGCTTTTCGCATTAGTTTACTTAATATTTTCACAATATCGGCTACTTCCTTATCGCGATTACGCAAAGCCTTCATTCGGATCATCTCTAAAGTATTGTAAAGAAAATGAGGGTTGATTTGACTACTCAAAAGTTTAAATTCTGCTTCCTTAATTTGAATTTCCCAGTTCTTTTGCTCCAGTTCATGCTGATAGCGCTCAGTCAGCAACTTTTGCAAGCTCTCCATAGTTAAATAAAGATGATCATATACATCTGTAATTTCATCATTCCCAGATATAGTAGGTGAAATGTCAAAATTTCCTAATGCAACTTTAGTCATGCTATTTTTCAACTGAAGGACACGTTGATTAAAATGACGAATAAAGATAATGAGCAAAATCAAACTGAGGAAGAATACAAGTAATACAACTAAAGCTGCATTTATAAATACTTGATTTGCTTGTGCCACAATTGTGGCAGTGGGAACCGTCCCGACTGCCTTGAATTCCGAATGAATTGATTTTGGCACATCTAACAATTGAACTGTAAATGTGATGTTTCCCTCGGTTCCTTTTACTCCTGATTCAACTCCTGCTTGATTATGGAGTGATTCATCCGTTTGGTCTAACAACTTACGATATTGTTCATATTCACCTTGAATCTGGTTTAGGTCTGGATGACTGAAAATTAGATTATCATCTAAAGTCAAAAACAAAGTATTCCCAGTCTGTGCCATCATATCGCGAATCACGTCATTACTGACTGCAACATGTAATACTCCAATTAAGTTCCCATCTTGATAAACAGAACGAGTCAGGTTGAGATACCATTCTCTCGTTATAGAGTCTTCTAAATACCGCCAAACAATTTGGCCTTGATGACTAATTACTTCGTTATACCAATTTTCTGCGCGAATCTCTGGTGTTAAGGGTACGATTCCTACACTATTAGTCAAGGTGGGGTTATCAACATAAAAACGAATATGCTGAATCTCTTTGTAATACTGTAAGTAATCAGAGAATTGTTGATAGTTTTGATATGCTTCAAATACTTCATAGTGATTTAGATACATTCTCGTTACTAATGTAGCCAGACGCTCATCTTGATAAATCCAATCAGAAACCCGAATCACTGATTCTAAGGTACTTGCTAATTCTTGGGCTGTTCGTGTTGTATTTTGTTCAATTTCCTCTGTTTTGACCTGTATTTGATCTGCTCGAATCTCCACAATCATGTAGTAACCAACCAATGCAATCGGCACGAAAAGAATCCCAATATAGATTAAAAACAATTGTCGTTGGATTGTTTTAGGTTGGACTCTTTCCCACCACCTCTTCATTCAAATATCCTCCTTCGAAATGAATACGCTTTAATTTTCCTTTTTTTAATTTTAATGTTGTTCTTTCCTTTTGTACATAGAAGCAAGGCGATAAGGTGATTTCCAGTTCTGTATCTCGTGAAGCTATCAACTCTAAATCAAAAGTACGTTTTTTTATATTCCATGAGAATGTATTTACTTTGATGTTTCCAGGTAAAAAGACACCTCTTAATTCTCCTGTTTCCAACGAGTCGGGAACTGCCTGGAATAAGCTGACTTTCTCTTTTTCTGTCGGGTAAAGAACAGCATCTTGGTAGATTCGTGGCAAAGCACCGTTTGCGTCAATATTAAATACATTTTGATGATTGTAGTGAGCCGAAATCAAAGAATTATAAAACGCTCGATTTTTGATAAATTCTTCTAAGCTACGTTGCAAATCGCTCGTTCTTCCCAAAGCCAACGCACACATCGCCGCATGCATCCTTCCATGAGAGGACGTATTTCCGCTATCTTTATTGGTTACCCATGCCTCCATTTTTTTATCGAATGCTTTCTCTGTAGCTTGCCACAACTCAGGATTTTTATCTGGTTGAATTTCTTTGCTTTCAAATAAAGGATAAAACTGAGAAAAGTGACGATGATTGTAATGCTCTTCTTTTTTTGGATCAATCCATTCTTTTAAGATGCCTTCTTCATTTATGGCATACATGGGTAACTTTTCGAACATCTCCCTGTAATTTCCTGGCACAGGCTCTCCCAATAAGAGATGAGCTGCTATGGTATTGGTCAATGTTTCTTTTAATGCGGCTACATCAAACGCAGCATTATCTCCCATCCCGTTTTCTGGTGAGTAAGATGGTCGGAATAAAAGGGCATCTTCTTGTTTTAGTAAAAAATCTTCATAAAATAAAATGGTTTGTTTCCAGAACGGCAAAGCATCTTCTCGCAAGAAATTTAAATCTCCAGTATAGTCAGCGTATTCTGCATAAAAATGTCCTAGCCAAGCGGCTCCTGCAGTCCAAGTGATAAGTGGCCATTCTTGGTTCCATTGAACGTGTTTGGCTGTAGTACTAGCATGCGATGGAACAAAAAATCCTCTACAACCGTAAATTCGTTGTGCATTTTCCTGAAAATCCGCAAAATAGTGTTTCAATCGGTCAAAGACCGCTCTAAGTTCCTGAAACAGCCCTAGACGGCTAAAAGAGGCAATCGCTAGCTCCACATTGGTATCAAAAGTATAATCCCCGCTCCAAGCTGGCTCAAACGTACCCGTCCAAATTCCTTGTAAGTTTGGAATAGACGTACCACTGCAAGACTGAAGAACATATCGACTAGCAGCATATAGTTTCTCGTACAATACCAGTGGAATCGTGTCTGACGCCTCCATTTCTGCGATAATACTATCTATACTACGTAACCGTTCTTCTTCTGATACCAATAAAAGCGAGGTTCCTTCATAGCGTTCCTGCCACATTTGACTACTTTCTCGAAAATCTTCTTCCCAATCAATTGGAGGGGATAGGGCTTCATTCAGAGCAACCCGGCAGATAATATAAGTCGCTTGTTGGATAGCAAATCCATTTTCTATTCCTTCTATCTTTCCATCAGTTTCTATTTGTCCATTTGTATAATAAGATGAATGGTCTACGTATTGATTCACTTGCTGCCACATATTCTTATTGATGGTAAGAGTTTGTTTGGCGGATTTTATAATGAACTTAGCCATTTAAAATAAAAAAAACGCCACGTGAATTCCATGTTATATTGAAGTTACCA
>NZ_JARBEA010000031.1 GCF_028863945.1 Jeotgalibaca caeni
ATACAATGATAAAAAAGTATAAACCAACGGTTTTCCTAAATTAATAAGGAAAATTTAGAAGTATGAATAATTCAGGTGTTACTTTATTTGGCTAACTTCCTACGAGTAGATGTGAACATATTAAAATATTATAGTGACTCACCATAAACAAAGTGTTATAATAAGTCAATGAAATGAATCAAATGTTTATTTTTTAGATATTTCTCGAAAAAAGACGTTGAGGCAATTCCATAAGAAAGTATTTTCATTTTACTCAGTTTCCGTCATTTGATACCACAGACCTGTGTTCATACATATGAACGAACATTCACTTTATTGAGAGCGATTATTGAATAAGTGCAATTTTGTTTATTTTTTTTGTGTAATTATACATAAATTACTTTACAAATTTTCATTTTGCTATATGATTAGAGTACTGTCAAAAAACGCCTTCTTTGGCTTCTGCGTAGCGGCCGGCCAAGACGTATTATTTAATTAAAAAAGGGGGACCTACATGTATACGATGTCCAATATCAAAAACTTATCCCTAAAAATCGTTTCTGCAGAAAAAAACACCGTGACGAAAAATCAAACCACTTCCTTCCAAAAATATCCATATGTGAAGCTCATCTTCATTAACAATGGTGAGGCAACGCTGACGTTTAAGGATACAGCAGAGAAGGTAGCGAAGCATCAAATTATTTTAATCAATCCGAATGTAGAATACTATTGGGAATTAGTTTCTGATCAAGCATTGGAAATCACAGAAGTAGGTGTTCACGGCCTCGAGTTTTCTCATGTTGGCGAGTCAGAGAGTGAGTTCACTTATTACAAAAATAGTGAAGTTCAAGCTGATAACTCTTTATTCATGGATCTTTTACTAAAAACAATGGTTGAGAAAAAACCTGGTGCGGAAGAAATCGGAAAACGTTATATCGAAATTATTTTAATTCAATTGTTACGTAAAGAAGAATTTTCCATTCGCAATTCCTTGAATAAGAAAAACCATAAAGAAATCCAAGTTGTGAAGAACTTTATGAAAGTGAATTACCACAAAAATATTACCTTGGACGACTTGGTAGAGCTTGTTCATATTAACAAGTTTTACTTGATTCGTATCTTCAAACAAGAAGTGGGCATGTCCCCAATCGATTACTTAATCCACATACGTATCGACGAAGCACAAAAAATGTTACGTAACACCAATATTGCTATCGCTGATATCGCACACTTAGTTGGATTCCAATCTCCATCTCACTTCTCAAAAACATTCCGGGAATTGTCAAACATGACTCCTTCCCAATACCGCCGTCAAGGGAATATCCCTCCGGCACCACCACAAGGATCATAAAGAAAAGGAGCTCTCCATTTTGGAGGCTCCTTTTTTGTTAGATTTTTTTCTGCATATGGTCATATGGGTGGTCGGCCAGTACCCGCTCCCCTACTCGGACAAAACCAAGTTGTTCGTACAAGGTACGCGCCCGTTTATTGTCCTGCTCGCAGTTCAGCCCCATAACGGTTTCTCCTTGCTCCTTTACAAAAGGCGGGAGTGCCTGGATTAACTTTTTAGCAATTCCTTTGCGGCGATGGTTGGGATGAGTGACTAAGGAATCCAAGTACCATTCTCCCTCTTCTGTCTCGCGGTCCGGATAGAAAGCAATTTCTGGCGCCAACCCGTATGCTGCAAGCTTCGCTTGAATCGGTTCGCTTAAGACTTCTTCCAACTCCCCCTTGTACCCAAAGCAGCAACCAGCAATTTCTCCATTTTCTTCATATACCAGACCATTGCGGTAGCTATAACGGCTCTCCTCTTCCTCCATACTTTCTACAAATAATCTCTTCAAATCAGATGGCGGCACCATTTCTAACACAGGCAGCTCCATATCTCGAAAAATCTCCAGCAATAAATCATACAACGCAGGACAATCTTCTTTCTTTGCACGACGAATCATCTACCTCATCCTTTCTCCTCTCTATTATGACAAAAATAGTGGAAAAAGGAATAGAATGTGTACTTTATGTAGGAAAGGAGTGATGCAGAGTGTTTATTTTTGACCGCCAAAAACCGCCTACCCTACTCGTCATGGAATCTTTGTCACACCGAATGATGATAAGTGGAAAGCATGAGGAGTATTTGTATTATCTACAAAAGGGGCATGCAGCCGAGGTGGCTTACGATGGGCAACTCGAAGAAATCGGCAATCAAGTAGTCATATTTCCTGGAATTTTACTACAGCCACGGCTAGCAAATCCGTTTCAGTGGGACACCATTATTCTAGCCGGATCTATTTTTTACTTGTATGAGATAAAAAGTTTTAGCGGGGAGTATTGCTATGGTGAAGAAACTTGGCTATCTAGCACCGGTTTTGAGATTAGTAATCCGCACATTCAGATGCAAGATAACAAAAACCGTTTCACCAGTCTCTTACGAGAACTCGGCTATGGAAAGGAATTTCAGGTAAAAGCTTACCCTACATTCGTCGAACCAAATTTCACTTTATTCCATGCACCTAACGATCAGCCGCTCTTACTGCCCAGCCAGTTGAAACATCATTTTGCTGATTTGAAAAAAGGAGCTACACCATTCACCACTCGTCACCATCAAGTAGTAGCCGATTTGTTGGCACATCAACGAGTAGAAAAAGTTTTCCGCGATCATGTACCCGTTTACGATTTCAAAAGTTTGCGCAAAGGAGTTCGCTGTCCCGTTTGCGGCTCGTTTGAACTGGGACAAAGGAGGCAAACGTACCTTTGTGCAAAATGTGGACATAAGGACACCATTTTCTCCTTACTTTATTTTCACATTAACGAGGTAAGCCTGTTATTTCCGAACGAAAAAGTGACGAGTAAGTTATTAAACCATTGGTGCGGAGGTATTTACCACCAGCGTAGGCTTAAACGGGCTCTGAATAAGTTTTATCAAGGTGATTAAATTTCATTTTGGACAAGTCGAGGGCTTTTACGTGCCTCACTTGTCCACTTTTTCTTATTTCGGACAAGTGAGGGTCTTGCAATGGAGTCACTTGTCCAAAAATAAGATTATTGGACAAGTGAACTGTTTTTCCACCTTTCACTTGTCCAATTTGAATCTCCACACCCGGTCTGCTATGCTTACTGGTGGAGGTTAGACAAATGAATATAACAATGAAAAAGCCTTTTATCTGGATTCCCGCTGCTCTTTTTTGTGCTTTGTTATGGGGAAGTGCCTTTCCCGCTGTAAAATCTGGTTACGAACTATTCCAAGTAGACACCACACACGTGTTTTCTATTCTCGTTTTTGCTGGGTTTCGTTTTACCTTGGCTGGGTTATTAACCTTGCTGATGGCTGTTTTATTTTTGAAAAAAATACCCCGAGTAGAAAAAAGTGAGCGCAAAGGAATCGTGCTTCTCGGACTCGTTCAGACAACCTTGCAGTACACATTCTTCTATATTGCTCTATCCAATACGACTGGTGTGAACGGTTCAATTCTGAGCGCCACGAGCGGCTTCATTGCGGTAGTTTTTGCGGCTCTCTATTATAAAAATGACCGGCTGACGATGGGTAAAGTGGTTGGCTGTGTCATAGGGCTGGTTGGGATTATCTTGTTGAACTTAGGCGAAGGGGAGATTTCTACCAACTTCAGTATGTTTGGTGAAGGGTTCATGCTTCTCTCAGCAGCACTTTCTGGATTGGGTACCTTAATGAGTAAAGAATTGACTGGAAAAACTCATCCCTTTGCAGTTTCTGGTTACCAACTTTTCCTTGGAGGAGCTGTTTTGTCTATTATCGGTTTGTTAGGCGGCGGGCGTTTAACGCCAACTGGTCCAGAAGCCTACTTGCTTTTATTATACCTTGCTTTATTATCATGTTTGGCGTTTGGCATTTGGACGATTCTCTTGAAGTATCATCAAATGTCTAAAATAAGTATTTTCAAAGCGATGATCCCGGTATTCGGTTCTTTCCTTTCCGTTGTATTTTTAGGAGAGCCCCTTCATCCATCCGCACTTTTTTCTTTACTGCTGATTGTGGCCGGTATTGTTGTGTTAAACCGTTGGAAAACAAGCGCCACTTAAAAGCACACAAAAAGGCTAGGGATCCTAGCCTTTTTTGCGTTTCATCATCTGTTCCACCACTTGATACGCGTGGTCTCGAATCATACCAGCTGTATTGTTTCCAAACTGTAGACCATGAATAAGTTGGCCATGTGCGTATAAATTTGCAATTACACCGTATCGTTGGCTCACCACTGTAGAGTCCGGCCAAATTACTTGAATTCCGCCGAACGCTTCCGGTTGGAACAATCGGGTGTTGAGCCCATGATTAATCAAGTCATCTTGGTAGGTGGAAATCGCTACTTCTTTCATCTGTCCGGTTGCATTCAATAAATAGTCAACCTCGACCTCTTCCTCGGCTTCAAATGAAACGGAAAATCCTGTGGCAGAGGTTGTCACAGACTTCATCCCGCTGTGGACACGGATCTCTCCTTTTTGCCAATGTGCAATTAATTCTGCTGTTGTACTACGGGGAAGTGGGCTGCGGAACGTTTCAAACAAGGTTTGGTAGCGGCTCATGAATGTTTGCTTGTCCATTTCCGTTAATGCTAACCAGAAATCTGGCAGAATCGAATCCATTTCGTGTAGGATTGCTTGAAAAATACCCAAATCTCGTTCGTCAAGCAACTGGTTTTCCAGTTGTTCTTTGGTTCCTTGGCCAAACTGTTTTACGAGGCGTTTCCAATCTACTTTCTTCTCGCTACATTCCAGTTTGAACCATTCCAGTATTTTCGTAAGCGGTACGAATCCTCCTTGCTTCTCCTCTTCCAAACGCTCTTTCGTTACATACTGAAGTGATATTTTTGGTTCTTCTCCGCGTAAGGTAGAAAAGGTACCTGTTTCTGACACAAAGTGAAGCTGAATATTTTTTCGGTGATGATCAAAGAAACGCATCATGTCAATCGCGCTTAGTCCACTACCGATGATTCCTACACGCGCACCATTTGGGATTTCCTTTAATTTTTCCTGTGCAGGATAAGGATGATGGATGTAGTGAGGGTGACCGATTAACTGATACGGGTCTTTGTAAGGGAGATGTCCCGTGCATAGATGAACGATATCAAAGGTATCTGCTTGTGAAGCAGTTTTTACTTCTAGCCGTCCATCGTTTTCCACTTGCATCTGAATCACGCGCTCTTTTACAACAGTGGGTTCGACCAACTCCATTGCCCTTGCAAGGTGTTCCCTCATATACTGTCCAAACCATGCCCGCGGTACGTGCTCGCTCCCTGCTCGCTGGACACCCTTCTCCCTTTCCACCCATCTAGCAAACTCATCTGAATCATTGGAATTCATACTCATTGTTTCGGCAGCCTGGTTCAGCAATAAAACGGACGTGTCAGGCTGATACGGCAATCCCGTTCCAAAGGTCTGAGGAGTATCGTAGAGGACCACTTCATTTCCCTCATATGCTTTTCTTTCAGCTATTGCTTGAAGCACACTGACTCCTGCAACACCCATTCCGATAATAGCGATCTTCATTCTACGTTATTTCCCCTCTTTCCCATTTCATTCGGTATTCAATTTCATTCGTTGGTTCATCAACACATTCTTCTATCATTAAAAAGTGATGCTTTTGGTAAAAAGAAAGAGCATTTTTATTTTTCGCATATACGGAAAGAGCAATCGTTTCTTGGTGTGCTTGAACAAAACGAAGCAGCTGTTGCCCATACCCTTGCTGTTGATAGCGTGGATCAATAAATAAAGCTGCCAGTTCCTCTCCCATCATCGACAGGAATCCAACAATTTCTCCCTCGTCTTCAATGACTGTATTCTGGGACAGCGGTAAGTACAATCCTCTCATCACGCCGACGTTTTCTTCCCAGTAACTTGAATCAATAAACGAATGCGATTGGCGTGAGGCATCCAGCCAAATCTCAATCAACCGGTCGAGTTCTTCTTCTCTTGCTTCTCTTATTTCCATACATCCCATCCTCTCCGTTTCGTTTCCTATTGTACAAAATAAAAAGAGGATAAGCCACTACAGCTGATCCTCTAGAAATGAGACTATTTGAAAAAGACACTCTTGGAAACGGACTCGATAAAGGCCATGAGCTTGATTCTTTTTCTCCTTTTCCTCATTCTATTCATCTCCTTGCTTCCCAAACCCCAAGCGTCTCTTGGAATTTTCAAGCATAGGGTACCTTCTGCTTCTGGGGGAAGTCAAGTAGATTTTGCTATAATAGAAATTTGGAGCCTTCCTGTCTATTCCGTAAGGGAAGTGTACGCCGACCATACTTTCTCTAAAAACAGTTCGCTTCTTTCTTGAATAACGACATCAAACCGATTCATCCGCGGTACAGCTGTCTGGTTAATCAAAATGGATGCTCTTCCTTGAAATTCATCCACAAAACTAGCTGCGGGCATGACTTGAAGGCTGGTTCCAATCACAAACAACACATCAGCTTGCTGGATTGCCTGCACAGCATCCCAAATAATCTGTTGGTTGAGCGGATCACCATACAGCACAATATCGGGACGAACTCGATTTTGGTTCGCGTCTACTGCGATCCCTTTTTCATCCCACTGCACTTCTTTCGCGTCCACTGGCTGATTGGTCTGCAAGGAATGCCATTTTGTTGCATTCCCGTGTAGCGGATACACCTTTTTGTTTCCGGCAGATTCATGTAAGTTGTCGATGTTTTGCGTTACGATTGCTACGTCTTTTCCTGCTTCTTCCAGCATCCGAAAGAAACGGTGATTCACATTCGGTCTAGCATCAGGAAAATCCAGCGTTCTCCGGTAATTTTCGAAAAATAATTCGGGATAGCGTTCGAAAAAAGGAACACTGAGAGCTTCCTCGCCAGAATATTGTCTGCCCGTCAATTGGTCAAAAATCCCGCCACTCGATCGGAAATCTGGAATTCCAGAAGCTGTACTCACACCGGCTCCTGTAAAGGCCACAATTCGTTCCGCATCTCGCAGCAACTGTGCTACTTCTCTTACGTGATTCATTTCTTCGTTTCCTCTCCTTCACACCATTTCTTCAAATTTATCAGCGTTTCCTTTAACCCTTCTTCGTGGATTGACTTTTCGATTGCCTCTGGAATATTTTCACACACCACACTCACTTCCGTTCCCTTTTCTCTGGCCCGTAAGCTCCAGGTCATGCTCATCTTGCCTGTTAAGTTGGGTTCCGCTGTGATAAATTCGGTTTCCCATACCATTCGTTCGTCTCGAACCAACTTTTGAATCGTACCGCGCGTAACATCCAGGTTGTCTCTTGTTTTTCCAGCTGATTGAAATGCCGGTTCTTCATAAGACAGGCTGATTGGGAACGTTCCACCTTCAAAAGGTTCAAAATAATCTACGCTTCCTGTCATCCCTTTCGGCGGGAGCCATGCTGCAATTGCTTCAGGATTAAGAAGAGCTTGATAAATAAGCATCGGCTTCGCCTTTATAATGACCTTGGCGGTATCCATTCTTGCTTGAAACATTTTCTCTCCTCCTCTAAAAAACCACTTTCTTCCTTTAGTATAAAGGGAAAAAGTGGTTGAGTTGACTATTATGCCTTACTTTTTGACATGAGAAACTATTTTTACTTCATAAGGCTGTAAGGAAACTTCACCTGAAATCGATTCTTTCGTTTGATAGTCGGTGACTTCTGCTTCAATGACAACGGTTTGTTTTTCTTCTGCAAAGTTCATCAAAAAGACGATGTACGTCCCCTCATCCACTTGACGACCTTGAACGGAAACGCCTCGGCCATGGGTAACAGGCAAGACACTCTCGATCGCCCGTTCTTCTATTAAAGCAGCATAAAAATCACGCTGGAAATCGGCTTCTAACCGTGCGCCGATGAAATAGGCTTGCCCTTTCCCATAAGAATGTCTGGTTACGGCTCGTGTTCCGGCATAAAAATCGGCTTCGTAGTTGCCCAATACTTCTGCTCCCGTTAAGGAAAGAATGGTTGCATAATCGTTCACTTCATAGGTCTTGTCTTGGTAAGTGACTGCGTTTCGGTCATTCGGGTAGTACGTATCCGTTTCAAGCGGACTCACGCCAAATACTTCTTGGAGCGCTGCCGGCCATCCGCCGAGATAAGCCAAATCGTGTTCATCCACAATTCCACTGATGTACGTCGTAACGACCGTGCCTCCTTGTTCGACATAATCCGTAATTCGATCAATCGTAGCTTCATCCATGAGATACAGCATCGGCAGAATCACCACTTCGTATTTTGAGAAGTCGTGTTCCTTTGTAATCACATCTACAGGGATATCTTGTTCCCAGAACGGACGATAGTGCTCTTGCACCGTTTGCGGATACCGTTTTGTTTCTCGACTGTACCCTTGTGCGTGATTCAATGCCCAGTTATTCTCCCAGTCATAGACTAGAGCAACCTTTGCCGGGCGCAAGCTTCCAGCCACTTCTGCCAATCCTGCTAAGGTTTCCCCAACTTGTTTCACATCTTGGAAGACGCGGTTTTCTTTATCGCCGTCATGGTCTACCACTGCCCCGTGGAATTTCTCTGATGAACCGCGAGATTTGCGCCACTGGAAATACATGATGCTATCCGCACCATGGGCAACCATTTGCATAGCCGACAATTGATGCATGCCGGGACGTTTTGCTTTATTAACCGGATGCCAGTTTACGCCGCTTGGTGTTGATTCTAATAAAAGGAAGGGTTGATTCTTCAAACTGCGGTATAGATCATCGATAAAACCGACTTTCATTGCCAATTCAGCTGTACTTTCCCAATCATTATGCCACGCAGGGTACGCATCCCAGCTGATTACGTCAACTTCCTTAGCAAATTTACTGTAATCCAGGCTTTGGAATGGCTTTAAGTCATTTCCATCTGCCATAAAGTTTGTGGTGACCGGCACATCTGGCGTCACTTCCCGTAGTGGCGCAATTTCATTGCGATAAAAGTCAATCGTTTGATGCGTAACGAAACGATGCCAATCCAAGTTCAAGCCATGAACAGCACTCTCGCCAATAGGAGATGGAGATTCAATCTGTGACCAATCCGAGAAGGTATGGCTCCAGAACGGCCCCCACCACGCATGATTTAATTCGGCTAAATGATGATGATAGCGTTCCTTCAACCAATCACGAAACGCTTCTTGGCACAAATCACAGTGACAATCACCGCTATATTCGTTTGATACATGCCACATCAATAGAGCAGGGTGATCCTTGTAGCGTTCTGCCAACAAGCGATTCATTTTTTGAGTCTTTTCTCGGTAGACAGGCGAGGTGAAACAATGGTTGTGTCTGCCGCCATGCAGCATTTTTTGACGTCTTTCATTCACGCGCAAGACTTCCGGGTATTTTTGCGATAGCCAAGCTGGCCGTGCGCCACTTGGGGTTGCTAGTAATACCTTGCTGCCCTTAGCCGCCAAATCATCCAAGATTTTATCCAACCATTCAAATTGATACGTGCCTTCTTCTGGTTCCAACGTACTCCAAGCAAAAATCCCGACAGAGAAAGCATTCGCAGACGCTTCTTCCATCAGCTCTAAATCTTGCTCTAAAATTTCTGGATAGTCGAGCCATTGATCAGGGTTATAATCTCCTCCATGCAATAAGTAATGTGCCTTGGTTACATATTTCTTTTCCATTAACGGACATCCCTTCTTTCTTATTGTTAGCCTTTTCATCTGAAGCTATGAAAAAGTTCTAGCGTTTATTTAATTCTATTACAACTTCTCGGTAAAGGACATATCGTTCATACAGATGATGATAAAGGGTCTTCCTCACTTCTTCTACTTGAATTTGTTGCGAGAATTCTTCCTTTACGGTTTGATTTTCTGCTACCAGCACAGCCCCTAAGCAAGAGCTCTCAGGAGACTCTGAAATCGTAAGGGGGACGCCGAAAATATCTGCTGCCAGCTGTGCCCACTCCTTCGACTGCAGGAAACCGCCGGATGCTTTGATAGCTGTAGTCGAACCACCTGCTTCTTCCAGAATTTCGAGCACTTCTCTCATATTAAACAAAATCCCTTCTAACGTTGCACGAATGAGATGTTCTTTTTTATGAAAGGCACTTAGCCCATGATAGGTGCCGCGCAAGTTTCCATCCCAAAATGGTGCGCGTTCGCCGTTCACATAGGGGAAGAAAAACAGCCCGTCTGCACCCGGTACAACGGAAGTGAAGGCCTGAGGAATCGCTTGGTAGATGCGGTTGCTCTCTTCATATAAGAGGTCATTCAGCCATTGAATTACGTTTCCGCCATTGTTGACAGCTCCTCCAATTACCCATTTCCCTGGCGACAAGTAATAGCAGAAAGTTCGACCTTCTTCATCGAGGAGCGGTTGGTCAACGGTCATCCGCAAGGCTCCGCTTGTTCCAATCGTCAAAGCCACTTCGCCGAATCCAGAGGCACCTGAGCCAAGATTAGCTAAGCAGCCGTCACTCGCACCGATGATTAATTTGGTCCGTTCGGATAATCCCAATGACTGAGCAGAAGGAAGTTCGTATGCCGTTGTTACATCAACCGGTTCAGAAAGTTGGTCTGGCTTAATTCCTACTTCAGCTAATATCGCTTCATCCCAAGCCAACTGATGAATGTTGAATAACCCGGTTGCGGAAGCAATGGAGTAATCTACTACATACTGCCCGATTAATTGATAGAATACAAATTCTTTAATACCGATAAACTTAGCAGCACGATCTACTAAATCCGTTTCTTTTTTTAACCATAATAGTTTCGCAAACGGACTCATCGGGTGAACCGGCGTGCCTGTTTTTTGGTAATAGGAGAGCCAGTCTCCTTTTTCCTTCAACGCTTCTACTTGCGACAACGCACGGTTATCCGACCAGATCAAGACATTCGTTAACGGAATGCCGGATTCATCTACGGCAATGACTGCATGCATCGCACTGGAAAAAGATAGAAAAGCTACTTCATCCCCTTTTTGCAGCGAAGTGGTTACCTGTTGGATAACTTGTTTGAAAGCCGCGAAGATTTCCAGCGGATTTTGTTCTGCTCGTTCAGGCGTTGGTCGATACGTCGAGTAGCCAGCACTTGCTTCCGCTTGAATATTATTTTCCTCATCATACAAGATTGCTTTGGTACTCGTGGTGCCGATATCGACGCCGATTCTGTAGTTCATTTAATCGCCCTTTCTTACCGGAATGGCATGTCCTCCAAACTCATTACGCAAGGAAGCAATAACCTTTTCCCCATACTTTTCTTGATCAGAAGAAGCGAAACGCACCATCAAGGCTTGCGTAATCACTGGCATCGCCACTTGTTTCTTCAATGCCTCTTCTACGGTCCAGCGTCCTTCACCAGAAGAAGGGATGACGCCTTCCAAGTCGCTCATTTCTGCATCTTTTTTGAGCAGTGACTCGGTCAGTTCCATCAACCAACTGCGGATAACAGAGCCATGATTCCACACGCTCGCTACTTTTTCTAAATCATAGGGATATTCACTATGATACAACAAATTAAAGCCTTCTCCAATTGCTTGCATCATACCATATTCGATGCCGTTATGGACCATCTTCAAATAATGGCCACTGCCGCTTTCACCAGCATATAGATACCCATTGGGAACATTTACTGCTGCAAAAATCGGTTCTACCTCGGCAAAGCGAGCCGCATCGCCGCCAATCATCATACAAGCACCCTTTCGCGCTCCACTCATCCCACCTGAAGTGCCGATATCAAAAAAAGCAACTTCCTTTTGTGCGGCTTGCTGGTAGCGTCGTTTGGAATCTTCAAAATGAGCATTGCCGCCATCCATCAAAATGTCGCCCGGTTGTAAATGATTCAACGCCTCTAAAAAGACGGATTCGGTTGCCTCACCGGCTGGCAGCATCAACCAGATTATTTTTTTCTCCTTGCCAAGTTGAGCAATCAGTTCCCCTACCGTGTCATGAAAAGTCGCTCCCACTTGTTCAGTGGCAGCTCGCAACTCTATATTTACGTCATGAGCAACCACTTCAATATGGTGATCCAACAAGTTCTCCATCAAATGAAATCCCATTTTCCCTAATCCAATTAATCCTATTTTCATGATTTCCCTCCATTAAAATAGAGGCTGAGACAAATGTCCAGCCTCTTTTCTGTATACGAATATTTGCCTCTTAAACGTGCTTCAAAAGGCAGACCCGACGTCACTTTGTCATGATTGTTGCTGCTTTAGCAGCTTACAAGCATGATACACTTAGGCGTCAGCCCACAGTGCTTCCTAAATCATGCTCAGATGGTCTACGACCATCCTGCGCTTATTCGTTCCAGTTGCCATAGCCGTTGCAGCTTTAGCTGCTTACGGATATGGTATGCGTTAGAAGATTCGGGTCTAAGCGCCTTTTGGACCACTCTCTTTTCTTTGTATTACTTCAATTCTGGCCAGAAGTCTCCATTGACTTCAATGAGATCATCCAATAATTCTTTCGCTACTTTTGCGCTTGGGACGGTCTTAGAAAGAGTCAATGCTTGCCACATTTTTTGATAGCTACCTTCAATGAACGCTTCAACGGTCATTTTTTCAACCATGACTTGCTGATACATCAATGTTTGATGGAAAGCAGGAATCCTTCCTTGGGCCAATGGTTCCGGTCCGTCGCTACCGACGATACAAGGCACTTCTACCATCGCATCATCTGGGAAATTAGCGATTGCGCCATTGTTTTCGACAATCATTACCATGCGTTCATGGGTATTGAAGGCAATTGCGCGAGCTAGGTCAACGATAAAGCTGGCGTGGCTGTCAATGTGGAAGTCACTATTTTCAGCGGTGCCATTTGCAACAATCTTCCGGGCTGCATCGAATACGGTTTTCTCACGGCCAGCCATCACTTCGTTTGCACGGGTATAATCGGCGTTGGAATGTGCTACTTCCTCATCCGGGAACAGGTAATACTTCAAGTAGGTATTCGGTAAGAAACGGTTGTCCACTTCGAGTAAGTCTTTTGCTTTTTTGTGGGTCGCTTGCCAACTCTCATCCATGTGTTGCGTATCCACTTCCACTTGAGTCAAGTAGCCATTTTCAGCAACATAATCGCGAATCTGATCGATGTACTCGTTCCCTTCCTTGTCCTTCACACTCGTCCACCAACCAAAGTGATTCAAGCCGAAGTAACGTACATCTAGTTCTTTTGGTTGTTTGCCGATAATTTGCGACATCCGGCGTAGCGTTCCAACCGGCATATCACAGATGTTCAATACTTTGGAATTCGGACGCAGAACCCGACAAGCTTCCGCTACGATTGCAGCTGGATTTGAATAGTTCAGCATCCAGCAATTCGGCGAGTACCGTTCCATGTGATCGATGATTTCCATCATTCCGCTAATGCTGCGCATCCCGTAGGCCAATCCTCCTGGTCCACACGTTTCTTGACCGATGACCCCATGCTTCAACGGGATCTTCTCATCCTGCTCACGCATCGCGTATTTCCCTACTCGGATATGCGCCATACAGAAGTCCGTATCTGTGAAAGCCACTTCTGGATCGGTTGTGTAGAGAAACTCCACATCGGGAGCTTGTTCTTTTAATAAAATGGCCAGTGCTTCACCCAACACGCCTTGACGTTCTGCATCGTTGTCGTACAGGCGCAAGGAGCGTAACGGGAAACGGTCTTTATTATCCAAAAGCATCATGACGATTCCGGGCGTAAAGGTACTTCCCCCACCGGCTATGACAACTGAAAACTTCTTCATAAACTAATCTCTCCTCACTTATTCGTTGGTAACATTACCCAAATAGTCGTCGACTGATTTTCTGACTTGTGTAACATTCAACCCGTAAACCACTTGGACATTCTCGCCCTTTGTGATGACGCCACTTGCGCCGGTTTCATTCTTCAAGACTGCTTCATTTACTTTTGTTGGATCCTCCAACGTAACCCGTAATCGGGTGTAACAGTTTTCTACGGTTTTGATATTTTCTTTTCCACCTAGGGCAGCCACAATCACATCCGCGTTTCCGTCTAGCGGCGACTCCTCAATGGCAGTATTTGGTGAACTTGCTTTTACTTTTTCTTTGTATTCGGCTTTCGAGTAGAGTTTAACTTCCCCTTCTTCACGGCCAATCGTCTTCAAATCCCACAGTTTAATCAATGCTCGGAAAATCCCATAGTAGAGGGCGAAGAAGACAACTCCGACAGCCAAGTACATCGGCCATCCGGTTTTCTCGATTCCTAATGGCACGTTGTACAACAAGAAGTCAATGAATCCGTTTGGCCCGATGGCACGTACATTGAACAAGTTCAAGACCACCATACTCAACCCGCTCAAAGCGCTATGAATAACGAATAAAATTGGTGAAATAAACATGAACGAAAACTCAATCGGTTCCGTTACACCCGCAACAAAGGACGTGAACGCTGCCGGAATCAGGATGGCTTTCGCACGAGCTTTATTTTCTGGTTTCGCAGTATGATACATCGCCAAACAGGCACCGATCAAACCAAACATTTTTGAAATCCCACGTGCATCCCAGATGACGCTCGGTGACAAGACGCTGACGTTCGGGTCGGCAATCTCCGCAAAGTAGATATTCCGTGCCCCTTCCAATAGTTGACCTCCCACTTCTTCTACGCCACCTAGTGAGGTGTAGAGGAACGGTGTATAAACCAAGTGGTGCAAGCCGGTTGGAATCAAGAGACGTTCGAGCGACCCATATAGGAACAAGCCGAAGTTGCCACTTTGGTTAATCCATTGACCGAGTTGATTGATACCGGTTTGGAAGAACGGCCAAATAAAGGAAAATAAAATCGCCAGTAAAACGAGAACGGGAATCAGTACAATGAAAACAAAACGAGAACCGCCATAAATTTGCAAGGCACCATTAAATTCCCGATCTGCATAGCGGTTATGAACATAGGCGGTCACACAACCTAAGATAATCCCAAGGAACACGCCCATATCAAGAATTTGGACCCCGAGCACCATCGTTTGACCGGTTCCTTGAAGGGATTCTGCTTCAATCAACGTACCGTTTAGCACCAAGAAACGATTCATCGCGTTGATGAAAACTAAGTAGCCGAGCACCGCAGTGAAAGCTGCCTCCGCCTTCTTCTTATTAGCGAGCCCAAGCGCAATCCCGACACTGAAAATAAGTCCTAAGTTGGTTAGAATGGAAACAAGTGAACCCGATAGAATTGTGCCGAATCCGGTAGTGATTGGATTATCGAAAATAGGAAACTGTTCAATCAAACGGGCATTCGTGAACAAGTTACCGACAGCAATTAGGATACCTGCAATAGGCAGAATTAAAACCGGTACGAACATTGCTTTAGAAAAACGCTGCAAGCCATTCATCATTTTTTCTTTCATGTTCTCTTCTCCTTTGGTTATTGTAGTTCCAGTGTAAGGGAAAAACCACAAGCTGAAAAGGGTTACAAAAGGTTTTAGCACCTGTTCCCTCCTTTGGGAACAGGTTTCATCTTATTGCTGATTTTGGTACTCTTTGATGATTTGTTCGAAAAGAAGGAGCACGTGCGCAAAGTAAGTATTTCCTTGAATGTTGCGGTCATCCAGCTTGTGTTCATCCGGAATTCGAAAAACAACATCTGCTAAACAAGCGGCTGCATTATCGATTTCATTGGTAAAAGTGACAATTGGAATGCCTTGATTTTTGAAATATTTCATTTTTTCAATGACTTGAGGGGTTTCGCCTGAACGAGTGACGGTTAGGAACATGCCAGCCATAGCTTGATTGCTTTCAAGTACGCCGATTGAATCTGTTCCGCTCGCGAAGAGCGCGCGTTTTCCATTTACGAGGAGTTTTTTGTACATGTACTCTGCAATAATGGCAGAAAATCCTGTTGCATAAATAAAAATATTCTTCTCTTGCATCTTGTTGACTAGCTGAAGGAAACGTTCTATTTCTTCTGTTGTTTCCTCCACTGAATGAGGAATTGTTCCTTGGACAAGTGGTTTCAAGTGATAGTACAAATCAATAAACCCGTTGTAGCCTAATTTTTTCGATAAGCGCATGACCGTAGCTGGAGAGGTGAAATTTTCACGTGCGACTGTCCGCACCCCTTTCTCTAGGACTGTATCCATATGCTTAATCATGTAGTGCAAAATGGATTCTTCTGTGTCTGTTAACTTTTTCCCTTGGATTAGTTTGGATAGATCGATCAATCGCCATTCCTCCTCCGCATACTTGTATCTTCATTATACCGTACAGGAACAAAATTTCCGCTATCGTAACAAGAGGAGCAACCTTGTTGCGGTAGCAAAAAAAACAACCTGCCAGCGCAACGAGATCTCTTTACTCGTTGCGCTAGCAGGCGGAAATGATTTCTTACCGTAACGAGTTTTAATAACTCGTTACGCTTTATAAAAGTTCGCGGCGCAATTGTTCCGCTGACTTCGGTGACAAATAAGCGGGTGCAATATCCAGCACAGACTTGGCACCATAGCTTCCTTCTTGGTATAACCGGTAAGCAGCGCGGACATATGCCAGTGCAGCTGCAGCTGTAAATTGGGGATTGCTGTCCAGTTCCAAGCTGAATTCATACACCGCACGATTGGTTGCATCGGTATTTCCCCGGCGCAGCACTCTTCCTCCATGTGGCATCGCCGTATGTTTCTCTTGGTACTCCGCTTCATCAATGAAGTGAACTTCCGTCTCATACTCGGCAAAGTAATCTTTCATCGTAGAAATCTGCTCAGTAATGACAGCCTCATCGGCACCTTCTTCTGGAACCACATAGCAGACACGTTTGTGGGAAGAAGTTTTGGTGTAGCTCACCTCTTCGCCTGTTTTAATGGCTTCAATCAAAGATTCGTTCGGAACGGTATATTGTACGCCCCATTTGACTCCCGATACACGGCGGATGGCATCACTATGCCCTTGGCTGACGCCAGTACCCCAGAAGGTGTAGGTATCGCCTTTTGGCAGGACTGCTTCAGCGACCAAGCGGTTCAAGGAAAACAAACCGGGATCCCAACCCGTGGCAATCACACCGACACGTTGATGTTCTCTAGCAATTGCATCGATTTGGTCGAAGTGAGCCGGAATTTCAGCATGGTTGTCATAACTATTGACGGTATTGAAGTCGGCTTGTAAGAGGGGAGCTTGTTCCGGAATATCGGTTGCGGACCCTCCGCATAAAACGAGCACGTCTATCTTTTCTTTGAAGTTGACTAAATCATCCATATGGAAAACAGGCGCGTCACTCGCTACTTGTTCTGGATTCCGGCGGGTAAAAATACCAACTAGCTCCATATCTTCGTGATAAGCCAATTCTGTTTCTACGCCTTTACCTAAGTTTCCGTATCCTACAATCCCAATTTTAATCATTTTCCTAACACCTCGCCCATCTGATAAAGTCCATTTTCTTTCGTTCCTAAAAATTCAGCTGCCTTCACAGCTCCGTTGGCAAATATTTTTTTTGATGAAGCAACGTGTTTGATTTCAATGACTTCATCTTCTCCAGCAAATACGACTGAGTGCTCGCCTACAATCGTGCCGCCACGAAGCGACGCTATCCCTACTTCGTCTGCCACTCGTCCTTCTGACAGGCCGGATCTACCGTCTACTTCACGCAAGGTACCGCCGCGGCCTTTATTGACGGCATCAAATAACATTTTCGCCGTACCGCTCGGTGCATCTTTCTTATAACGATGATGTTTTTCAATAATTTCGATATCAAAATCCGCTAACGCTTGTGCAACTTTTTCAGCTAAGAGTTCCATTACGTTTACTCCCATACTCAAGTTTCCGGAAAATAAAATCGGAATCTGAGCTGCTGCCGCTTCGATTTTTTCAATATTTTCTTCACTGTGCCCAGTGGAGGCAATCACGATGCCCACTTTGCGCTCCAGCGCAAATGCTAGTAGTGACGGCAAAGTTGTTGGAATCGAGAAATCAATAATCACATCTACCTCTTCCATTACCGCAGCTACATCTTGGTAAATCGGATAGGCTGCTTGCGGGTTTGTCTCATGTGCGAAGCCCGCTACAATCGTGTGCTCGCTTCCTTCGACCACTTGACTGACTACCGTTCCCATTTGCCCGGTTGCGCCGGCTAATAAGATTTTCATTGGCTCAGCTCCTTCCAAACGGTTTCTAAAGCTTGTTTTGTGGCGTCTTCTGCTTCATAGAGAGGCAAACGCAATCCCCCAGCAGGAAGCCTCATGATCGCAAGAGCTGCCTTAACCGGAATTGGATTTGTTTCTATAAAGAGTGCCTCAATAAGAGGCAAGTAGTCCAGTTGCAACTGAGTAGCCCTCGCTGCGTCTCCGTCCAGATACGCCGTTACCATTTCATGCACAGCTTTTGGCACCACATTAGCCGCTACGGAAATGACACCTACACCACCCGCTGAAAGTACCGGCACAATCATGTCATCGTTCCCCGAATAGATGGCGAACTCTGGTGGAGTGGAGCGGCGGACATGAGCCGTATATGCCAGATCTCCGGTCGCATCTTTTATTCCCACAATATTATCTATTTCAGCTAATGCTGCTACTGTTTCAACCGGAATCGGTACACCGGTCCGGCCTGGAACGGTATATAAAATGACGGGAACAGTCGCGTGTTCGGCAATCACCTTGAAATGCTCGTATAAACCACGTTTGCTGCTCTTGTTGTAATAAGGCGTCACAACGAGCAATCCATCTACGCCAAGCGCCGATACCTCAGCGCTAAAGGCAGCCGATTCAGCGGTATTGTTGGAGCCTGTTCCGGCAATGACCGGAACTCGATTGTTTACCACTTTGACCGTATGGCGAATCGTTGCAAGTTTTTCTTCTCGCGTTAAGGTAGAGGCCTCACCGGTAGTTCCATTGATAATAATGGCGTCCGTTTGATTCTCTAGCTGAAAGGCAATCAACTGCTCCAATCCTTCCAGATCCACATTTCCTGTTGCATCAAAAGGGGTCACAATTGCAACACCCGAGCCTTTAAATAACATGGGTTCCTCCTTCCATCCGCATGTCATTGCGGAGTAAATCTGCATAGGTTTCTCGTTTGACTGCCACTCGTGCTTCACCATTTTCTACAAAGACAACAGCTGGCCGAGGGATTCGGTTGTAATTGGAACTCATTGAATAATTATAAGCACCTGTTGACGGAATCACTAAGAGGTCTCCTGGAGCTGCTTTCGGTAGATCGACTTCTTTGATCAGTACGTCTCCTGATTCACAACATTTTCCAGCCACACGGTACGTTTGATGAATCGGTTCCTTCATTCGAGTCGCAATCGCGGCATCGTATTTCGCTTGATAGGTAATCGGCCGTGGATTATCCGTCATGCCCCCGTCGACAAATAGGTAGGGATGACCTACGATTGTTTCTTTGATACCGCCAATGGTGTACAAGGTAGAGCCACTGTTGTTGATGAGGGAGCGCCCCGGTTCAATGCTGATCACTTCAGGATGGATTCCCAATTCCTCCATTGTTGTCTCAATATGCTGAATGTATTGCGCTAAGAAGGTTGCTAACTCGAACGGCTGGTCTTCAGCAGTATAGTACACACCGAATCCACCGCCCAGGTTGATTTCGTTTAGTTCGATACCAAGCTCCTCTTCCACTTTTTTTGCATAGGCCAACATTTCGGAAGCTTCCTTGAAAAAGGACTCCGCTTCAAAAACTTGGGAGCCGATGTGACAATGGAAGCCGGCAAAGTCCAACCATTCTGAATGATGCATTTGTTCAACGAAGGGAATCGTCTGTTTATCGAAAATGCTGACACCGAACTTCGAATCGTGGTTGGTCGTTTGAATGTATTCATGAGTATGTGCTTCAATACCTGGGTTCACGCGCAACAGCACCCGGATTCTCCGTCCTTCCGCTTCTGCAATCTCCTGCAGCCACGTAAACTCATAGTCGTTGTCTACTACAAAGGTGCCTACTCCTGCCGCTACCGCCTCTTCCAACTCACTTGGCAATTTATTATTTCCATGGAAGTAAATCTTAGCCGGATCGACCCCGGCTTCGATAGCGGTATAGAGTTCCCCACCGCTGACAACGTCTAAGGACAATCCTTCTCTTGCAACAATTTGTGCCATATAAAGATTAGTGAATGCCTTCGAGGCATAAACAATATTCGTCTGGAACTTTTCGGAGGAAAAATGGGTAACAAAGGTCTGGATTCGGTCCGTCAAATCTTTTTGGTCCACCACATAGAGCGGTGAGCCATATGTTTGAACCAATTCGCTAGCGCGAATTCCTGCAATCGTCAGTTCTTGCTGCTCGATTGCCATGTTTCCTAATAATTTCATTTATTTTTCTTTCCTTTCGCTTCTCTGGGCCAGATACGACAAAAAAATCATGAGCAAAAGGCACCCATGATTTCCCTTCTGCCCGCAATCTAAGAAGTTCTCCATGTTTGAGACGGGCATCTCAAACGAGGCAGTTCCATACTTCTTCAGCATGGACCCAACACCAAATGGCATTTCGGCGGTCAACCCTTTCGTTTCCTACTCTTTTTAACCGCGGCCTCTTCTTACATCGCACTCTATTCAATTCTCATTTCCTTTTAATCAGCCTATCATAATTCATTGCGTTTTTCAATCATTGTCTTCAATCTCTCTAAAGATTGATCAAACATGCTTGCGTTTACTCGCACCGTTGTTCCTGTTGCATCTTCTTTTAACTTGAAGCTGTATCTTTTAGCGTCTCCTTCTATGATAAAAGAGATTTCTTGGAAAGGTACAATCGTATCAATCATCACGGTTCTTGTATTGTTTTGGGTTAACTGACTTTCTTTCGTAGGTTGGAGGGTAACCGTTACTTTTTCACCTTCTGCTAATTCAGGAATATGAAAAGTGGCACCCGATGCAAACCATTTGTTTAGTTTTTCTTCTTGCGTCAGGGCTTCCCATATCGCTTTCGTATCGCCTTCGATAAATATTGCGCCCATTTTCTCGTTCACCCCTCTAATTTGGTAAAGTGTTTCTCTTATTCACAATGATACAGGAATCAGCGCTACAAATCTATTCAAAATAGTAGAGATAAGAAATTTAAGCAGGTGCGTTAAGCTAAAAAAGTAAGAAAGCGAGGGGAGGTTTGCACAATGAAAGCAATTGGATTGAAGCAACGAAGACGTATTATATATCGATGGTACGAAGATACAAGCGGATGCGAATATTTATAACTTTACTTGGAAGAAAGCAAGCGAGCGTTACTATTGCTTTGTCTGAAGAAGCATTAGGAACATCAGAAGGCATTGAAGAAATCATTACGCGTTTAGATGAAGAACTTGTGGCAGTTGAAGCTGCATTTACAGAAGAAAAAATAGTTCCTCAAGTAACACCGAAATAAATGTAAAAAAGATTTATTGCTGTGTAAACACGCTATGAAGAAGCACACGCAACATTTGAAGGCCGAAACAGTTCTCAAAAACAGATACAGATGCAGCGTTCACGTGTATGAATGAAGATCCAATGAAGAACCGCGATTTAAAATCGGGTTATAAGCTTCATATCGCATCGAGTAATCAGTTTGTCATTGCCTATGACATTTTTTCGAATCCGACAGATACACGGACGTTTATCCCTTTTTTAGAATCCATTCAAACGCTAGATTTATTTAAATACATCACCGCAGACGCCGGATATGGCAGTGAAGAGAATTTTGAGGCAGTTATGGATACCTTTAATAAAATCTCCTTCATTCCATAGGGCATGTATTATAAAGAGAAAAGCAAAAAATATAAATCTAATCCAACGCATCGTCAAAACTGGAATTATAACGAGATTGAAGATGGCTATACTGACTTAGATAGTGTGCGTTTTAGCTTCTCCCATTACAGTACTCGGAATGATAAAAATAGTTTCCAAAGACAATTTAAAGTGTATATATCGGATGTGGAGCAACAGGATGACCAGTTAAATTGATTAGCTAAAACACTTAAGGGTGCCCCGCACCAGACATCGGTCAACTATAACTGGGGATACTTCAAGCAGCATGTAAAAGAAAACCTTGAAAGCGATCGTGGAAAAGAAATCTACGCGCAACGAAAGATTGTTTTTGGTCGATTGAAAGGTGTATTTGGCATGCGAAGAACCCATGTCAGGGGCAAACAAGCCGTACATAATTACATTGGGAAGATGCTTATGAGCATGAATCTAACAAAACTAGCCCTAGACGCTAGAAGAAAAGCGGAAGCTTTTCAGTACCATGGCGCATTTTTACTTTTTGTAATTAGCTTTGGTTGGTCTTTGAAAAATAAAAATAATGGCGGATTTTATAATTAACTTAGTCATTTGGAATCCTATTTATCATGATGTACTCTGAAAATAACTGCTTAATTTCAGTAGACCCATCTACCATAAAGAACATAGTTCCTGCTGTTAACAAAGAAGATAAAAATACTGTTGAAAAAGGTATTGAAACAGCGGACGTTAAGACGAGTCATCACTAGCAAAAAAGTTAAGATACCTGTAGTAAAGTCAAATATAACTAATCATGTAGCAATCAAGTCATTTCTATCTGTTCAATTTCACTCTTATCTGTTCTCTAATTTTTTCGTAGTTGTACCTTCCTTAAAGGCAGCAGGAAGGACCGTCCTCGATGGTGCTTCTTTCCCTTCCACAACGTTTAGTAGTAAGGAGACTGCCGTTCTGGCCATATCTTCAACTGGCTGAGCGATTGTGGAGACGACATATTGCGTTTCTTTTGTCATCTTCAAACCGTCAAATCCAATCACCTGAATGTCTTCAGGTACTTTTTTCCCTAATTTATTGATGACATGCACGGCATCCAATGCAGCCAAATCAGTGATCGTAAAAATCCCATCTATTGTGGGGTACTCGAGCAAAAACTTCTCTATATCCGACTGTAAATCGTGAATTGGTTCCATCAAATCTAGCACTTCACATTCCAATCCCAATCTCTCAGCTTCTAATTGGAAGTACTTTCTTCGGTTTTTCGTTTCGTTTGGAGTCTCTTGATGTCCACCTACAAAAGCCACATGTTTTGCGTCTCTTTTAAATAGTTCTCTAGCGGCCAACCGTCCCCCTTCCACATTGTCCGTTGTCACATAAATCACATCTTCAGTAAAATAGCGATCGATACTAACGAAAGGCAAGCTGCTAGAAATGTACTGGTCAATATCGGAATAAGTAATGCCTATAATACCATCCACTTTATTTTGTCTGACCATTTGAATGTATTCGTATTCTTTTTCTGGTCTTCCATCCGAGTTGCACAGTAATAATTTATAATTCCTTTCTTCGAGCTCCGTTTCTACGTAGTACGCAAATTCTGCGAAAAAAGGATGCCATATAGTAGGCAGGATCAAAGCAACTGTATCGGTCTTATTCGTTTTTAATCCTCTCGCATAGATGTCTGTCTCATAATTTAATTCCTTAATGGCTGCTTTTACTTTAGCAGCTGTACTTTCTTTAACCGGCACATTATTTATAACGCGCGAAACACTCCCAAGACCTACACCAGCTAGCTTAGCCACATCTTTCATGGTCGCTTTCAATTATGACACCTCCTATTTTTTCGTTGTCTTTAAATCTCAGTATAATTTAAATGACTAAAATAACCAAGTTCCCTTCAAGGAATGGCACTCATCACTCTTGAAGGGAACATTTCTAATTTTATGTGTGTTGTCCTTTTGCTAAGGCAAGACAACCGATTGTACCTGTGTTATCTTCTAATTCTGGTAATACAATATAGTTCTCTACTGCAGGAGTTAAGACATAGCCATTTAACAATTCTTCAAACTGACTTTTTACTTTTCCAAGCAGGTGAGGTTGCTTCATTACTCCACCACCAAAAATAATTTTTTGGGGTGAGAAATAAAGTGTCGTATTGTAGGCTGCTTGAGCCAGATAGGAAGAAATGATATCCCAAATCGGATCTTGCTCATCGATTTTTTCTCCTTTTTTCCCAAGCCGTTCTTCAATGGACGGTCCCGAAGCAAAACCTTCCAGGCAGTTTGAATGATAGGGACAGTTCCCTATATAGTCATCAAGGGGATGTTTGTTTACAATCATATGTCCAACTTCAGGATGGCTGAAGCCTTCCACAAAGGAGCCTTGATTGATGGCTCCCGCCCCGATTCCTGTTCCCACAGTAAAATACACACAACTATCTAAATCCCGGGCACTTCCGGTTGTATACTCCCCATAACAAGCCGCATTTACATCCGTAGTGAAGAAAACCGGGACATTTAATGCTTCTTCTAATTCCCCTACAATGTTATACATTTGCCAAGCAATTTTTGGAGTATTCGTAATGTACCCATAAGTGGGGGATGTTTTTTTCAAATCAATAGGCCCAAAACATCCCAAGCCGATTCCCTTCAATTGATATTGCTTGAAAAAATCAATCACATTGGGCATTGTTTCTTCCGGTGTGTGAGTAGGAATAGACAGCCGCTCAACGATATTGTAATCAGAATCGCCTATTGCCAGAACAAACTTTGTTCCCCCCGCCTCGATACTTCCAAATAATTCTTTCATACTTGTACACATCCTATTTCCAAAAGCGGTACTTCCAGGCTTCCTTTCGCCTCAATGTATAAATTCGGTTCAAGGGTTTCTTCATAGAAAGTAAAAGTCATGGTTTTCTCTTGGTTAACAAAGATTTCAACAGACGAAGTGTCCATAAATATTTCCAATTCTATCTTATTGCCATTCAGGATTACTGTCCGCTCTGTTAACTGGGTAGGTTCACTTCCTGTGATTGGATGACCAAAATCTTTTCGAGAAAAGGTTAATTGATTGGTTTCTTTGTCAAAGTCAAGCACGAGGCCGCCGAGTTTATTTTTTGCTAAACAAACCTGGAATGCTTCGGCGCGACTTACATCCAACGTTAAATGATAGTAACGATTGTTGGTACTGATAGAATGATATTTTTTCACTTCATTTTCGATGACAATATTTGTTTGTTTTTCAAGGATTTTTAGTGATTGATAAATATCTGAAATTGGTTTTTGATACAAGCGATTGTTTTCCACCCACAGCTCTCTGGCAAGTGTCATGGATCCAGCCCACTTATGTCCCAATAAGTCAGTTGGTAAGGTTCTCCCCCACATTTGCATCCAAGCAATCATCACCGGACGTCCAGCACTGTCCCTGGTTGTTTGTGGTGCATAGAAGTCCAAACCAAAATCAATTTCATGGTCATTTTCTACTGCAAAAGAACCGGTTTCCCAATCCATTTGGCCGATGAAAGCTACCGTAGAACTTGTATTATGAAATTCTACTCCTCTAGGGTTGATTTCAATCGGTGACATGATCAAGACATCTTTCCCATTCAAATGGAATAAGTCGGGACATTCCCACATTACCCCTTGATCATGGGTTCCTTCCAATAATACAGAGAAAAATTTCCATTCATATAAGTCATCGGATTGATAAAGGAGAATCAGTCCACGGTCATCTTCTGTTTTGGAAGCGATGATTGAATAGTAGCTGCCATCCTTTTTGATTACCTTCGGATCCCGGAAATCATGGATATTCCCATATTCACCCATTCTTTTTTCATCAATCACCGGATTGGCTGCGTATTTCTCGAAATTGATTCCATCTTCGGATACGGCAATACATTGTGTTTGATATACGACCCCTTTTTCGATGCGATGCCCGGTATACATCAAATACAGTTTTCCATCTTTTTCAATGGCACTTCCTGAGAAACAGCCATCCTGATCATATGCTTCATCTGGAGCCAGGGCAGTGGGCAGTTCTTCCCAATGGATTAAATCTTTTGTTTTGGCATGTCCCCAATGCATAGGACCCCACTTTGAATCATAAGGATAGAACTGATAAAAGAGATGGTATTCTCCCTGGTAATAGATGAAACCATTTGGATCATTCATCCATCCAACCGGCGGCATGAGATGGTACTGGTTTCTGTATGTACCATCCACCCGTGCTCGATTCGCCTCAACAAATTCTCTAGCTTCAGCTAGTGTATAAACTGGTTTTGTTCCTTGTTCCATTTCATTCCCTCTTTCGTTGCTCTTTTTTGGACTGCTTACTCATTGGCTGCTTGGTTTTGATTGTATGCCTCTTGTTTGATGGTCATCCATTCGCTCAATCCCAGACGTTCCAATTCTTCCACATAGCTGTCCCACTCTTCATCAATTTTTCCATTGGTAATCCATTCTGCCCTTTTCCGATTTACAAACGGAAATAGGTCGGCATCAATTTGAGCAATTCTGTCTGCGTCCTCTAGAGACAAGAACACACGTGGATAGTTGTTTTCATTATTGACAAATTCTAGATAGTTGTCATAGAAAATATCGAGACGCCATTGTGCATCATCCGGCATAGTTGTGACTGTTCCATAGTATTCATCCAAAATCGCTAACGGGCCACCCGCTTCAGTTTTTTGACGCAGTTCTCCAGGGGCGGTTCCATCTAACGGTAAATGTTTCAACATTTGATTTTCTTCGTCCAATTCGAAGATATTTTGCAACTCTTCATCCCCATAGGTTCCCCAGTTGTTTTGAACGGATTGAATAGGTTCATACATTTGATCTACCCATTTTGCCGTTAGTTCTAAGTTTTTATTTGCACTGGTGATTACGAACCGATCTCTACTAAAGCCGAACCCATTGGTACGTGTCACATGCTTGATACCGGTAGGCCCTTCTAATACAGGAAGCGGTTGATAAGATTCATTATCACCAGAAACATTCATTTTATCCCAGGTGAAGTACAGCCCATATCTTTGTTCCTTTCCTTTGGCAATATAGGCATTCCAATCATGCTCAAAGGCTTCTGTATCAATCAACCCTTTGTTATATAATTCGTTGAAGTATTTCGTAGCTTCTTTGTATTCCTCGTTATCCGCAGTAAAATCAATTGTATGGTCATCATTTACCACAAGGTGATCATCATTGTCACCAATTCCAAACGCACCATATAAAAACTTCATATCTTCGTTTCCACCGTCAAAAATAAACGAAATTGGGATTTCATCCGCTTCGCCGTTCCCATTGGGATCTTGGGTTTTGAAAGCTTCCAACACAGTCATTAGTTCATCCGTTGTTTGCGGCATTTCCAATCCTAGAGCATCCAACCAATCTACATTAATCCAAGGAATATCGTTAACTGTATGAATCGATTCTTTCCCTTGTCCTAATTCCTCAATCCAAGGCAAGGAGTAAATGTGACCGTCCGGAGCGGTAATCATCCCTAAATACTCCGGATTTTCGTCGAGAACTTTTTTGAAATTCGGCATGTGTTTTTCAATCAAATCTTCAATCGGAATGATGACACCATCTTCTGCCCAGGAAAGTAAGTCATAGTCACTCGCACCTGCATTCCACATCGCATCAGGTAAATCACCGGAAGAAATATCTAGATTTCGTTTTTCTACATAATCCGATGAATAGTTTTTCCAATCAATATGAACACCTGATTCTTCTTCCAACCGCTGGAAAATCAATTTTTCATTCGGATCAGCAGGTGCCAGCGGCGAACTGGAAGTCGTCATTTTCAGTGTCACGGTTTCTTCCAAAGGTAGGGTGATATCCGTTAATTCATAATCCGGAGAAGACGCACTATCTCCATTTCCCGAACAAGCTGCTAGCAGGGTTATTGCTGTGGTACTTAGAATAAAGGGGGCTATTTTTTTATTTTTCATAATGATTGATACTCCTTTTTTTATATTTTTTATCCTTTTAAGGAACCTGCCATAATACCTTTGTCAAAGTACTTCTGGAAAAATGGATACATGATTAAGAGCGGCAAACTGGATACTACAATGGTCGAATATTTAATTAATTCAGCCAACTGTGCCATTTCCGCCATTTCAGTGACAGCACCTACCATATCTTGTTGTGGCTGATTTTGAATTAAAATTTTCCTTAATACAAGTTGGAGCGGTTGTAAATCTGCATCATTCAAATAAATCATCGCATCAAAGTAGGAATTCCATTGTCCGACAAAAGCATACAGAAACAGCACAAAGATAATAGGTTTAGCAAGCGGCAACATAATTTTCAGAAAAACTTGCATCTCGTTAGCCCCATCCATGATGGCTGCTTCTTCCAGTTCAGCAGGCATTTGCCTAAAATACGTTCTTGCCAGAATAATATTCCAAACATTCACGGCTCCTGGCAGAACAATTGCCCATATCGAGTTGAGCATTCCCAAATTCTTGATCAACAAGTAGGTAGGAACCAACCCTCCCCCGATGAACATGGTGAGCATAAGGAAAGCAGTGATGGGTCTTTTCCCTACTAAGTTTTTCTTTGATAATGGGTAAGCAGTTAGAACGGACAACGCGACGGTGAGAATACTGAAAGAAAACGAGTAAACAATTGAATTGATAAACCCTCGTACAATCGCTGGATCTTGCAGTACTCTTCGATAACCTTCCAGCGTCCAGTTTGCCGGGTTGAAGCTGAGGCCTTGTGAACGTAGTGTGAACGGGTCCATAAAGGAGGCAATCAGTACATAGATTAAAGGTCCCAACGTGACAAGAATAAGCAGCCCGATCACCATACGATTCAACCATAAAATCCGCTTGTCAAATTTTGTTAATGAAATCATTTTATCCTCCTTACAGAACGTTTCCGTCTTCGCTTATTTTATTCGCAATTGCATTTACAATGAGCAGTAAAATAACGTTAATGACAGTATTGAATAACCCAACGGCTGTGGAATATCCATAGTCGCCCATTTGCAGACCCACTTTGTAGACATACGTCGAGATAATCTCGGAGACCGGCAGATTCATAGGTGTCTGCATCAAGAATGCTTTCTCATAACCGACGTTCATTACCCCTCCAACTGATAGGATGAACTGAATCAGCATCATCGGTCGAAGCGTGGGCAGATCAATGTACCAAATGCGCTGCAGTATATTTGCACCATCAATGAACGATGCATCGATTAACTCTTGGCTTACATTCGATAGTGCTGCGGTATAAAGGACAGAAGCCCAACCCATTCCCTGCCAGATTCCAGAGGCAATATAGAGCGTACGGAAATAGCTGGGTTCCGTCATAAATCGCACCGTTTGTCCCGTAATGGATTCAATAATCGAGTTAATCGGACCATTCGCAGCCAAAAAGACAAACAGCATCCCGACGATAATAACCAATGAAATAAAGTTTGGCGCATAGAGAATCAGTTGAAATCTTTTTTTCCATTTCCTATTCATAATTTGGTTCAACGAAATCGCAAGTATGACGGGAGGAAAGAATCCTAAAATTAACCCGTAAACGCTGATTTTTAATGTGTTCTCTAACAGCATCCCGAAATTCGGTGAACCTAAGAATTCTCTGAAGTTGTCTAATCCTATCCAATCACTACCCCAAATCCCTTGCAATGGGTTATAATCCTTAAAAGCTAATAAAATTCCATACATGGGGATATACTTAAAAATCAAAGTCAGTAGTAACCCCGGAAGTAGCATCAGGTACAAGATGCGGTGCTTTTTGATATACTCCCATCTTGAAGAACGTCTTTTCACTTTCGTTTCTGGTCTATCAACGGCAGATGTTGCCAATCCTTTTCCCTCCTTTTTGAAACGTTTCCAATTCGTTCAAAAAATAAAGTTCCCTTTTTGGAAACGTTTCATTTATAGGGCTATATTACCACCCTCTGAAAGGGCTGTCAATTGTTTTTTTACTTTTAAAAACTTTGATTTGTCAATTTAAGCTAGACAAAGTTGATTCATCTAGGTAACTCAAAAATACTTCCAGTGGCGTCTGGTAATCCAATGATTTTCGTGGGATATTATTTCGCTTGTTTGCAACTGAAGAGACAAACACTTGATCCACTTGGTTGAAGTCCATTTCTTTTGGTAATCCATCTTTTCGCAGTAACCCGTTGGAGTTTTCATTCAGTGCCCGCTGTGAAGGCGTTCCGGGATCGGCAAAATAGATCGCACTATCATGTTGGTTGCTTAACGCTTTCCAATTGGAGAATTTTTTCCCACAATCAAACGTAATCGATTTGAATAAGTTTCTAGGAATCGATTCGAGCCATTGATTCATAGTGTTTTCAATGTCATTTGCCTTCCGCCCATCGGGCTTTAGGGTGATGATGATTTTGGAGAGGCGTTCTACCAAGGTAATAACGGCACTCTTGTGTTGAACACTCACAATGATATCGCCTTCGAGATGACCAAATTCCTCCGGAAATGCCGGGTAATCGGTCTCCCTTTCAGCGATATTCCGCTTGAAGGCCTGTTTCCCCCGGCGTTCTTGATAGCCGTTTGGTTTCCGTTTTCCCTTCATGGGCAAGGTTGTTTAATCAAACTGCTTTTCCTTGAAGCGACGATAGAGTGTCCGCATGGAACATGCGATTGGCATTTCTTTCCGGCCGACGATGATATCTGGCGTCCATCCCTGGGCGACCTTTTCATTGATGTACACCTGTTGTTCCGTTGGCAGGACAATCTTGCGCCTTCCGCAACGCTGCTTGTTTTTCTTGTATTGTTGGTAATATTCCAAGGCCGTATGGCCTTCTTTCAAAAAGTTGATGACATTACATTGTAGACTGTCATTCTGGAATGTTTTAAGCGGGCTGATATTGTCGTCACTGCGATATTTTGGTGGTAATAAGCCTCTATCATCACCAGTTCATCCGTGGTAAGATGGGTGTAGGTCATTCGTGATCACTCCTTTGTATTCTTTGGTCGGAATTACAATTTGAGTGTACCACGAATGGCTTATTTATTTGTCTAGCTTAATTTTACAATCGACGTTTCATAAAAATCACTCCCCAAAAAAGAGACGATAAATACCCAAAAGTAGGCATACTCGTCTCTTTTTGAGTTTATTTTTCGGGCTAATTCCCAAAATGAAAATGAATGGCGCCTCTTTATCAGCAGTTTTCCATCAGATGAAGGTTTTTTTGCACGAAAAAAATAGTTTACGTCTGTCCCATTTTAGTGGGTCAGTTCCCGTCTCAGGAGCTTTCTTAGAGAAAAACTAAGGAAAGGGCGGATCAAGTATTTAGAGTGTTTAGATAAGCGGACATTATAGCTTATGAAGTTTTATGATATTTAGTTGATGTCTATCAACGTTAAATCGAATTAAAGGGGCTAACTACTAAAGCAGTAAGCCCCTTTTTGATGCTTTAAGGAGTTGATAGACTAGCGGATAAAACACTTTTGTGCATGCCTCACGGCGAGTGCGGGGATGAGTTTGAGTGGGAGCTCCCGCTCATTTATGAGGTCAAGCTGTCTCAGCTTGCGGGTTTGGGCAGAGCCGATATTTTATTGCGGTTATCTCAAAAAAATTGGTGCAAAAACATACTAAGATTAGCAGGTAGAAACCCCGACGGGGGTTACTGCCTGCTATTTTCTTTTTTTGGGATATAGTA
>NZ_JARBEA010000032.1 GCF_028863945.1 Jeotgalibaca caeni
TTGTTCAGTTTTCAAAGGTCAATCCGTTATCACGTCTGGCGTGTAACACGCTTTGTGACAACTACTTAATAATAGCATGTGTTATTTTGTAAGTCAACACTTTTTTGAAAAAGTTTTTTAAGTTGTTTTTCTTTGAATCCAACAACTTTTATATCATAGCTCTTTTTCAAACTAGAATCAAGTGTTTTTTTAGCTTATTCAATTTTCTTTTTTGAAAGAAAAACTGAGGGGCTAACGAAAATTAATATTACACCGTTTTCCTTGTTTTAGCAAGCTTTTCTGGCACTTTTTCGAAAATAATTTTACCTTACCAATGAACCCGAACGTTCTATTTATTCTGCTTGTTTTTTGTTCCTTTTTGAGACTTTTTCTCCCTTATCTGCAATCTTTTCGGTCCGTTTGTTCGTGGTACTTTTATTAGGCAAAATAAAAAGAGGTTCGGATAAATCCTACCTCTTCTTATTTCTATTCCCAATGTTGTCCCAAGAAGTTATCTCGTCCTGATGCTGAACGGTAACGTTTGTAGTGGGTGCTTGATTTACGGTAAAAATCTTGGTGATAATCTTCCGCTGCGTAAAACGGTTGAGCAGGCTCAATCGGAGTAATGATCGTTTTCTTGAAGCGGCCACTTTCCCCTAGTTCTTTTTTAGATGCTTCAGCAATTTGTTTTTGTTCTTCATTATGGTAGAAGATTGCTGGACGATAGGAATTGCCTTGATCTACGAATTGACCGTTTGGATCAGTTGGATCCGTTTGTTGCCAGTACACTTCTACTAAGTCTTTGTATGGGAACACTTCTGGGTCAAATGTAATTTGAACTGCTTCTGTGTGTCCAGTTGTGCCGGTACATACTTGTTCATAGGTAGGGTTTGGAACGTGTCCACCTGTGTACCCGGAAACAACTGATTCAATCCCTGGTAGAGAATCAAATGGTTTTACCATACACCAGAAGCATCCTCCAGCAAACGTTGCTTGTTCTAATTTCTTTTCTGCCATTCGTACCATCCTTTCCATTTTTTATAGTGTACCACATGAACCTGTTTCTTCTATATCGTTTTGTTTTTGTTTCCGAGTGCATTTTCTTTGGTGATTTCGGTGATGCCACCCATATAAGGAACAAGTACTTCTGGAATCGTTACAGACCCGTCTTCATTTTGATAATTTTCTAAAATAGCTGTTACGGTACGACCCACTGCCACTCCAGAACCATTCAATGTATGCACGTATTCTACTTTTCCTTCTTCGTTGCGGTAGCGGATTTTTGCCCGGCGAGCTTGGAAGTCTTCTGTATTTGAACACGAACTGATTTCTCGGTACGTTGCTTGAGCAGGAACCCATACTTCAATATCATAGGTTTTGGCTGCAGAAAAGCCCATGTCTCCTGTACATAGCGTGATGGTGCGGTATGGCAAGCCCAGTGTCCGCAGAACGGATTCTGCATCGGCAGTCATTTTTTCTAATTCTTCATAAGAAGTTTCTGGTTTACTGAACTTCACCATCTCTACCTTATGGAATTGGTGCATCCGGATTAGTCCTCTTGTATCACGGCCAGCGCTGCCTGCTTCTGAACGGAACGAAGGGCTCATTGCGGTAAAGTAGGTTGGCAAATCGGCTTCGTCCATGATCTCATCGCGGAAGTAGTTTGTTAAAGGCACTTCTGCAGTTGGAATTAGGGTGAAGTTCCGATCATCTTCTAATTGGAATACATCTTCTTTGAATTTAGGGAATTGACCAGTCCCAAACATCGATGCTTCGTTAACGATATAAGGAGTAATCATTTCCGTATAGCCATGTTCTTCCACATGCAAATCAAGCATATAGTTGTAACAAGCTCTCTCCAAACGAGCCCCTAGTCCTTTATAGAAGACAAAACGCGAACCCGTTACTTTGGCAGCACGTTCAAAGTCCAAAATCCCTAGTGCTTCTGCCACTTCATAGTGGGCCTTTGGTTCAAAGTCAAACGCACGAGGCTCTCCCCATTTACGTACTTCAACGTTATCATCTTCATCTGCCCCAACCGGTACCGACTCATGCGGTAAGTTAGGCAACCTCGTAGCAATATAGGTAGTCTTTTCTTCAATTTCAGCCAAATCTGCATCTAGTTGTTTGATTTGGTCTCCTACTTTTTTCATTTCTGCAATTTTTTCATCGGCATTTTCTTTGTTACGTTTTAAGGCAGCAATTTCTTGCGACACTTGGTTGCGGTATTGCTTCAAGTTTTCTGTTTCTACGATTTTTTCACGGCGTTCCTCGTCTAATTGTTTGAAAGCCTCTAATTCTTCCTGTTTTACTCCACGGATTAATAACTTCTCAGCGGTTGCTTCATATTCTTCACGAATCTTTTTTACATCTAACATTTGCTATCCCTCCATTTTTGTATTCAAAAAAGCCATTCCATCCCTGTAATTTGGGACGAAATGGCTTCTGTTCGCGGTACCACCCAGTTTCGGACATCGTTAGACATCCGCACTTTGTGACGATAACGGGGGACCCGAAACAATTTAATCATTTTATGTTTTCATTGTTTGCTTCATGTGTGGATTCAATAAGGGAATATATCGATTTTCACCAACCATCGATTCTCTACTTTATTCTCTTTATTTACTAGTCACATGCATGGCTTTACTTGTTTAAGTTAGCTTTATTTTACTTGATTCTTTTCTAAGAAGTCAATGCTTAACTGAAAAAGCCAGAAATGAAATCCGTTACCGTATCCCAGCCATTTGCAGCTGTACGGGCAATCCATCTCCATCCTAGCGTGAAGAAGTTTGCTTTCTCTACTGTTTCAGCAACCGCAACATTCACGCTGTCGGATCCGTCGCCTAGGTAACCCAGGTCGTCGCCTTCAATTGAAATAGCTACTTTCCCTACTTCTGTTCCTGCTTCAATCGGTGCTTCCACGATTCCATCTTCATTCAGTAAGTCTTTATTCAAGGTCAACTCCGTGGTAATTTCACGTTCTTCTTGCTTCGGTGTCACAACGGTCAAGTCGGCACTGTAGTTCAATCCCACTTCTTCTTCTTTCCCTTTCGCAATCTCCAAGTTCTCTTGCGCTTCTACAGGGCTGCCTTTTTCTGCTACTTGTACTTTCTCAAAGTTCGCATAGGCAAAATCCATTAAACGGTTGGTTTCCATGAAACGGCCGTCGTTGTCTTCCGCACCAATTACTACGGTAATGATTCGCATCTCATTTTCCATGGTCGTTCCGGTAAAGGAAGCACCCGATCCATCGGTTGTTCCTGTCTTCAAACCGTCTACAGCCGCACGGTAATATCCAGAATCTTCACGCAGCATGTAGTTATACGTAGTCATGGCAATTTCATCGCCAGAACCTTCCATGAATGTTTTATCTGTTAGCTTTGTTGTTTCTAAAACTTCTGGATAGTCATCCAACAAGTGGTCTGCTAGTGTAGCAACGCCGCGTGCAGTCATATGGTTCTCTGTATCAACAGGCGCACCCGGATACAATTGGCCTTGTTCATTTGCGTAGTTATTCGGTAAACCACTTGAGTTGTAAATTCCGTAATCAGTTACTCCCCATTCATCCAACTTCGCTGTCATCATGTCAACAAAGCCAGGTTCGCTGTCGCCAAGTAGTTCAGCCATGGCAATAGAAGCTCCATTTGCGGAATAAACAAGCATTGATTCGTACAAGTCACGTACTGTATAAGTGAAATCTTGACGAAGCGGAACATTCGACAACTCATAGTTTTGGCTGATTGAATAAGCATAATCACTAATCGGAACCGGTGTTTCCCAAGTCACATCACCTTTCTCAATGGCTTCAAGGATAAGATATACACTTAGCATCTTTGTCATGGAAGCTATTCCTAGCGATTCGTCTCCATTTTGGTTAAAAAGAATTTTATTTGTTTCATTATCAATTACAAAAGCAGCTTTTGCATCTACGTTAATGGGTTCCACAGCAGCCAAAGCAGCAGGCGCGGCTAAGAATGAGCTCGCCAACACACTGGACGACAATACGCCTAGGGTCCATTTTTTCATTCGATTCATTTTCATTATTGCTATTCTTCTCCATTCAATTTACTTCTCGTTAGTAATAAGCGTTACAATCATACGTCTTTAATGGTAGCTGAAAAAAGCCGAAAAAACAACATTTTCCCGAGGTTTTTTTGAAAAAAACCCGCAACGCAGAACGTTGCGAGTTACTTCTTGATTTGTTGTAAGGGCAGGTGCATCACAAACTTGGTTACTTCATCGTTCGACTCGGCATAAATATAGCCGCCATGTAGTGCGATGATGCTCTGCGCAATGGCTAAGCCAAGTCCTGTCCCACCTGTTTGCTGAGAACGAGAAGACTCTACGCGGTAGAATCGATTGAACAATTCTTCCAGCGCCGCTTGAGGGATTCGTTCCCCATTGTTCATGACGGTGATAATGGCTTCCGATCCTACTTTTTCTGCCTTGATGCGCACCCAAGTACCACCCCGCCCATATTTCAAGGCATTGGATATCAAGTTGTTGAATACACGAGCTATTTTATCCACGTCCACTTCAATCATGAGCGGCTCTGCGGTAACTTCGACTTGGATGTCCATGTGCTTCCTTCCTGACTCCAGTTCGAATTCGGCAGCAATCTGCTCGAGGAAGTTTCCCAGGTTAAGTGTTCGAATGATAAGGGGTGTAGAAGTTTGACGCACCTTCGTATATTCGAATAGATCATCAACCAACACTTTCATTTGCAGGGCTTTGGTATAGGCAATATGGATATAGCGTTCCACATCCTCAGTAGAGGAATACTGTTTGTCAGCAATTAACCCCAAATACCCGATGATGGATGTGAGCGGCGTCCGGATATCGTGGCTCACATTGGTGATGAGCTCGTCTTTTGATTGCTCAATCCGGCGTTCTTCTTCCATTGCAGTAACCGTACTTTCAACGAGCGTGTTGATGCTGTTTACCACATCTTCCATGTCACCCGACAACTGCGCATCAATTCGGTGATCGAAATGTCCCGAAGCAATGTAGTGCAGCTCATCCAAAATATGACGCAGCTGCATCTGCTTGTAACGCCGGTTCAACCGCCACCACGTAAACAAGACGGCAAACATGGTCGCTGTTGCTAGGAAAACGGTTCGGAAACGGATCAGAATTAAGTCAAAATATTGCACCACGTCCCAGGCAGTCGGTATTTCCAACAGGAAAGCGGGCGGAGAATAAACAATCTGATTAAAAAGAAGCAGGAGACCCATATAGATGAAGTACATAATCGTCATCGTGACGATGGCTTCAAAAATCAACTCACCGAGTTCTTTTTTGGTTAATTTCATCTTTAACAAACAATCGGTCCTCTCTTATTCAGAAATCTTGTACCCGACGCCCCATACCGTTTGAATCACTTTGTCTCCACCGGTTGCTTTTTCTATCTTGTCCCGCAAATGGCTGACATGAACCATTACTGTTTTTGCAGAAACGATACTCTCTTGTAGCCAAACGCGCTCAAAAATTTCATCGGCGCTGAATACACGGTTCAAATTGCTGGCAAGTAAGTATAAAATACCAAATTCCAAGGCAGTCAGTTGGATTTCTTTGCCGGTTAGGGTTTTCACTTCATGCGATTCTTTGGTAATAATAAGCGGGCCTACTTCAATGACATTCGGCTCAGCTTCTTGTTGGGAAATACCTGAACGACGCAGCAAAGACTTAATCCGCGCCATTACTTCTAGCGGATTAAACGGTTTGGAAACATAATCATCCGCTCCAGAAGTCAGGCCTTTAATTTTATCCATATCGGTCGATTTGGCACTAAGAATCAGGACAGGCAAATGATTCTCTTTGTCACGCATTTCTTTCAATACCGTAATGCCGTCTTTTTTCGGCATCATCAAATCTAAAATAAGCAGGTGGATATCCAAGTGCTGCTGCAGCATTTGTAAGGCCTCCATACCGTTATAAGCTTTTATTGGTTCATATCCTTCATTTTTGCAATAAATACTGAGTAAGTCTACAATTTCGCGGTCATCATCAACGATTAATATTTTCGTCATAAGTGCTCCCCCATCTTGCCATATTGTGGCTAGTTTAACAGAAGAAAGTAAAGGAATTGTTAAGAAAGTTTTAGGTTTCTACTATCTATTATTATAACCTTCCTCTTCCTGCATACAAGTACAGACGTTTGAATAATCTTTTGGACAAGTAGGGGCAGATTTTTGACCTCACTTGTCCGAATTTGCTCATTTTGGACAAGTGAACGTTTCATCGTTCCTTCACTTGTCCGAAAACGGTAGAAATGGACAAGTGACCCCATTTTCACCTGCCTACTTGTCCAAAAACAAAAAAAGAACAATGATTCTACCTTCTGGAGGTAGAGTCATTGTTCTTTTGCTTAAACGTTTAACGGTGAATAGAATAATTTGGTGCTTCTTTGGTAATTTGTACGTCATGCGGGTGGGATTCGACTAAGCCAGCGCCTGTCATGCGGATAAACTGAGCGTTTTCGCGCAATTCTTCTAGGTTCGCTGCTCCAACATAGCCCATACCGGAACGGATACCGCCCAGCAATTGGAAGATGATGTCGCCAACTCCGCCTTTATAAGCTACCCTACCTTCGATTCCTTCTGGTACCAACTTGTTGGCTTCGTTGACGCCACCTTGGAAGTAGCGATCGCTCGAACCTTTTTCCATTGCAGCCAAGCTGCCCATTCCGCGGTACACTTTGAAACGGCGACCTTGGAAAATTTCAAATTCGCCTGGTGATTCGTCTGTTCCTGCCAGCATACTTCCTAACATTACGGCGTGACCGCCTGCTGCCATTGCTTTCACGATGTCGCCTGAGTATTTAATACCGCCATCCGCGATAATTGTTTTGCCGTATTCACGAGCCACACTTGCAGCATCGTATACCGCTGTAATTTGCGGAACCCCGACTCCTGCCACCACACGTGTGGTACAAATCGATCCAGGGCCGATCCCAACCTTTACTACATCAACGCCCGCTTCGTATAAATCACGGGTTCCTTCTGCAGTAGCTACATTCCCGGCAATCAAGGTTGCTGTTGGGAAAGCTGCACGAATCTCTCTGATTTTATGTAACACACCGGCGCTATGTCCGTGAGCCGTATCAATAATAATGGCATCTGCTCCTGCATCCAACAAGGCTTGCGCACGGTCAAAGGTATCCGTCGTCACTCCAACTGCTGCAGCTACCAGAAGGCGGCCATGCTCATCTTTTGCAGCGTTCGGGAATTCAATTACTTTTTCAATATCCTTAATCGTGATGAGACCGGCTAATTTTCCTGCTTCATCAACAAGGGGAAGTTTTTCAATCTTATGTTTTTGCAGAATGTTTTCGGCCTCTTTCAAAGAAGTGCCGGCTGGGGCAGTCACAAGATCTTCTTTTGTCATCACATTTCCAATTGGCTGTTGATAATCACTAATGAAACGAAGATCCCGATTGGTCAGAATCCCGACTAGCTTGCGTTCATCCATGTCGTTTACAACCGGAACGCCGCTGATACGGTACTTACTCATCAAATACTCCGCTTCTTGAACGAGGTGGTTTGGCGTAAGGAAGAACGGGTCAATAATAACGCCACTTTCGGAGCGTTTAACTTTCTTCACTTCGTCGGCTTGTGCTTGGATGGACATGTTTTTGTGGATGACACCAAGCCCTCCTTGGCGCGCCATTGCAATCGCCATTCCCGCTTCTGTTACGGTATCCATGCTGGCACTTAAAATAGGTACATTCAACTTAATATTTTTGGCTAGCTGAATCGATACATCAACGTCATTCGGTAATACGTGGCTTTCAGCTGGTATCAAAAGCACGTCATCAAAAGTAAGTCCTTCTTTTACAAATTTTGTTTCCCAGTTCGACATTCTGCTTTCCTCTCCCCTTTAATGAGCTAATTTTTTATTGTCTAACTTACCATCTTCATTCTATGCCGTCAAGGTATAGATAAACAAAAAAGGCAGGAGTCTCCTCCCGCCTCTTGCCTAAAATACTCCGCCAACAATGCGGAACTTGCGTTTCAAGTACATTTTCGCGCCAATTCCTGCTGCAGCAATCGCTAAATACGCAATTCCTGGTAGAGGGGCGTTGATGCTTTTTGGAATAAGACCAGTCGATAATGTCATGGTCAACATCCACAGCAACATGGCAACCGTTGTGGCACCAATATATTTCCCGTATCCACGCTTGCCTTTTGGTGCGTCTGGATTCGGCATGTATTTAGAAATAATCAGCATGGCCAAGCCACCTACTAGGTAATTCAAAATTAAACTGATCATCCCCATGCCCGCTTGCGCTTCTGCTCCATCTGAGGTGAGGAGTGTAATACCGGAAATCAAAGCAAAGATTGAACCTAACAGAAGTCCTCCATCAACCGCAATCAACCAATCTGGCGAGCGGCGTCCTAGTTCTTCCTCTTGTTCTTGTAACAGGTTTTGGGCACATTCGGATACCGTACCATAGAGCTGACGTGCAGTGACGCCGACTTTTTGGTTGGCAACTAGTTCACTCATCATTTTATTGTAACGATGGTTTTTCTTTTCTTCGTCGTAGTTGGCTTCGGTCAAAATTTTATCTAAGCCAATCATAAACTGTTCATTTCGTTTGGTTAGTTGCTGCCACAAAGCTTGGTTTTCGACCTTCGTTTGTTCCAGCGTTTTTTCAGTGTTTGTTTCAGCCACTTCTTATTGCCTCCTAAATTAGACTGCATCGATTATACATTAAAGCGGAACAACATGACATCTCCGTCTTGAACTACATAGTCTTTTCCTTCCAAACGGACTTTCCCAGCTTCTTTAGCAGCTTGCATACCGCCGTATGCTAACAAGTCTTCGTAAGAAACCGTTTCTGCACGGATGAACCCACGCTCAAAGTCTGTATGGATCACACCAGCTGCTTGCGGAGCTTTCATACCGAGACGGAACGTCCAGGCACGCACTTCTTTTTCCCCAGCTGTAAAGTAAGTACCTAAACCAAGCAAGGTGTATGCTTTTTTAATTAGTTGGTCTAGGCCAGAATGTTCCAAACCTAACTCACCTAAGTACTCTGCTTTTTCTTCATCATCCAGTTCAGCCATTTCTTCTTCGATTCGCGCACTGATGGTAACTACTTCAGCGCCTTCTGTTGCAGCAAATTCACGGACTTTTTGTACCATTTCATTGTCTGCACCTTCCACCAAATCATCTTCCGCAACGTTCGCTACGTATAAGACTGGTTTCGTGGTTAAAAGGAATAAACTTTGCACGAACGGTTCTTCTTCTGGTGTAAATTCAACCGTACGAGCGGATCTTCCTTCTTCAAGTGCTTCTTTAATGCGTTCCAATACACCCATTTCTTGCAGGGCATCTTTATCTTTCGTACGTGCGATCTTGCTGACACGCGTGTAACGCTTCTCGATCGATTCTAGGTCGGCAAAAATCAGCTCCAAGTTAATCACTTCGATATCGGTCAAAGGATCAACCTTGCCACTTACGTGAGTGATGTTCTCATCATGGAAACAACGAACCACGTGACAAATGGCATCTACTTGGCGGATGTTAGCCAGAAACTTGTTTCCTAGCCCTTCGCCTTTGCTGGCGCCTTTTACAATTCCAGCAATGTCTGTAAATTCAAAAGTCGTTGGGACAGTTTTCTTTGGTTTTACTAATTCGGTTAATTTATCTAAGCGCTCATCTGGCACTTCTACCACGCCAACGTTTGGATCGATGGTTGCAAACGGATAGTTTGCCGCCTCTACTCCCGCTTTGGTGATGGCATTGAATAGGGTTGATTTCCCTACGTTCGGCAACCCGACAATTCCTGCTGTTAATGACATATTTTCTCACTCTTTCCCTAAATACTTGGAGGTATCTTCAGCGCCCACTTTCTTTACTCAGCGGGTGTGCTTTTCACCAATACCTTTTTCATTTTCTTCTCAAATTCTCGGCGTGGCATCATTACCATCTGGCCGCACTTTTGGCATTTAATGCGGATATCCATCCCCATACGGATAATCTCCCAGGAATTACTTTGGCATGGATGGGGCTTCTTCATCTCTACCACATCATGCAAGTCATATTCTTTCTGGATCATCACGGTGACACCTCTTTCTAGTTGTCGAATTCAATCTCTAATAGCTCCAAGATGCGGTTCAAATCAGAAGGTGACAAGTATTCAATCTCGATTTTCCCTTGCTCCCCTTTTGGAGTGATCTGAACGGATGTGCCAAATTTATCCATCAATCGTTCTTCGCTCTCCAAAATATAGTACGGCTTGGCTGCTTTTTTCTTTGGCTTCTTGTCTTTTGGTTGTCCAGGTTCATTCAGTTGTTGTACCAACACTTCCAACTGACGGACGGTGATTCCTTCTTCGACTGTGCGCACGGCTAAATCACTAAGAAGTTGTTGGTCTTTTATTCCCAGCAAAGTTCGCGCTTGGCCCATTGTCAAAGAACCGTCACGCAAGAACTCTTTCACGTCTTCTGGCAAAGTAAGCAGTCGTAAATAGTTCGCAATATACGGACGACTTTTCCCTAAACGTTCTGCTACTTGCACTTGGGTGAGGTTTAGCTTATCCATCAACATTTGGTACGCCTCTGCTTCTTCAAGCGGTGACAAGTCTTCCCGCTGCAAGTTTTCAATGACCGCTAGTTCAATCATCGCCTGTTCATCCAGCTCACGAACAATAGCTGGCACCGTTTCTTTCCCTGCTAGCCTTGAAGCACGAACCCGACGTTCTCCGACAATGATTTCATACCCCTTCACGGTCGATTGACGCAAGATAACGGGTTGCAGGACGCCGTTTAATTTAATTGAATCCGAAAGTTCCTGTAAGGAAGCTTCATCAAAGGTTTTACGTGGTTGGTAGGGATTTGGGCGAATCTCGTCCAAGGAAACCTGCTCCACGTGCTCTCTCGTCTCATCAATTTCTTCCAGCGATTCAAAACTACTGAATAAGGCATCGATGCCTCGGCCTAAGCCTTTGTTGTTTTTATTCGCCATCTGCCAACACTTCCTTTGCGAGTTCTAGGTATACCTCCGCCCCTTTAGAACGAATGTCATAGTCAATAATCGATTGGCCATAGCTTGGAGCTTCAGACAGACGAATGTTCCGTGGAATAATGGTGTCATACACCTTTTCTTTAAAGTACTTCTTCACTTCTTCAACTACTTCAAAACCTAAATTGGTACGTGCATCCAGCATCGTCAACAAGACCCCTTCAATTTTCAGGTCTTTGTTGAAGTGCTTTTGCACTAAGCGGAAGGTATTCAGCAATTGGCTTAACCCTTCTAAGGCATAGTATTCACATTGAACCGGAATCAATACCGCATTACTCGCGGTAAAAGCATTAATCGTAAGGTGTCCCAGAGAAGGCGGACAATCGATAAAGATATAATCATACGGTTCTTCCGTGTCTTGAATCAATCCTTCAATCGCATCGCGAAGCCTTGCTTCCCGGTGTGGCTGGCTTGTCAATTCAATCTCTGCACCTGCCAGTTGAATGGTTGCTGGTACTACCCACAAGTTCTCTCTTGAGGAAGGCTGAACAGCATCGGCAATCGGAATACGGTTCACGAGGACATCGTAAATGTCTTTGTCTACATCCGCTTTGGAAATACCTAATCCGCTCGTTGCATTCCCTTGTGCATCACTATCAATTAATAAAACTTTCTTTCCTAAATAGGCTAACGCGGCCGCCACATTTACGGTGGTAGTCGTTTTACCCACTCCTCCTTTTTGGTTGGCTACTGCAATGATCCGTGTCATTTGATTTCCTCCAATTTCTATCTTCTATATATATGTTCGATGCAAAAAAAAAGAAAAACGATACAGAGCGTTTTTCCTTAGGCGCATTCTTTCAAAATGACTGCATCATTTATCGCTCGTTTATTCCACTATCGTTGCGTTTGTTTACCCGACCATTGTATCAAAAAAATGCCTAAAAAAATACCCATCTTCCACGATTCTCTGAAAAATCAACAAAACAAGCCTCAGCTCGCACAAATGGGGTGGCATTTATACGAGCTGTGCTTTCTTATAAAGGTTGTTTATTCGGTGTTCCTGGCTTACGTGGGTATTTCATTGGTGTGTCTTTTGTTTTCTTAATCAATACGATATGGCGTTCTCCTGCATCCAGTGGCAGCTCGAAGGCAATATCCTTTTCCAACTTTCCACCGAGAGTGGCAATGGCTTGCTTCGCATCATCTAATTCTTCCTTGGAGCTCGCTGCCTTCATGGCTACAAAATAGCCCTCTTTCTTCACAAGCGGCAAGCACAGTTCGCTCAAGACACTCATCCGAGCAACTGCACGCGCCGTCACAAAGTCAAAGCTTGCGCGGAACGTTGGGTTCTGACCAAACGTTTCAGCGCGGTCATGGTAACAGGAAACCCCTTCTAGTCCTAACGCTTCAATCAACTGTTCCAAAAATTGGATTCGTTTATTCAGTGAATCTACAATGGTCACTTTTATATGGGGGAAAGCGATCTTTAATGGAATACTAGGAAATCCAGCGCCCGCTCCCACATCACACAATTGAATCGGCTGGTGGAAGGCGTCTACGTGGAGACCCAACGTTACTGAATCATAAAAATGCTTCAAGTACACTTCATCGTGATCCGTAATAGCCGTTAAATTTATTTTTTCATTCCATTCAACCAACAGTTGGTAATACAACTCATACTGTTCCATTTGTCTTTCACTCAAGTCAATACCTGCTTGAGCCATTGCTTGCTTAAATTGTTCAGGATTCATTCATTCTACTCCGTTTCTACTAATTCAAATTCCGCTGCCACTACATGGTTGGCCACCTCTTTGATAATGCGGTACGTGCCCGGTTCACGATCAGATTCTAACAGGTCAAAGGAAACCCCTTCTTCATTTTCACTTTGAGGAGCAAGTGTAATGGCAATTTCAATCCAAGAAACTTCCCCTTCAAAGGGAACGACTACCCACGTATCATTCACTAATCTCTCAACACTGTAGGCAACACCATAATAATACTCTTCATCGGTTTCATTCTTTATTCGAACGTTTACTCCCTCTGCCTCAACAGGGTAGGTAGCTTCTGTTGTTTCCATACTCACGCCTTCAAGTTGATTAACTTCTGACTCTTCATACGGACTTGGTTCTCCATCACTGCCGGAACAACCAGCCAAAACCCCCATCGAAATTCCTGCTGTAAGCACAAATAAAAGCATCTTTTTCATCGTCATGGTTTCCGCTTCCTCTTCTGATCGAATTTATTATTCTCATTATACAACATTCTCCATGAAATAGGCGGAGAAAGCAAAAATGGCAAAACACGAACATTATATCACTTAAATATCATAACTATTCGTTTTTTGGTTGTAAAACAAGACTCAGCAAGCTATAATTCTCTTATGATTCAGAAAATAAGCTAACAATGTCTTTAGAAAGGAGACCTTCCCTTTTGTCATACAAGAAGAATATTCCTTATTTGATTATTGCGCCGGGCCTGATTCTGCTGATCGTTTTTCTGGTTCTGCCTTTATTTACTATTATTTACCCCACCTTCTATCAAGGTACCCTCACATTGGATGCCTATGTTTCTTTTCTGAGTGAAAGTTACAATCGTGGCATTCTTTGGCGAACGATCCGAATATCACTCCTGGTTACCTTTTGGACGATTCTGTTGGGATTGCCGACCGCAGCGTTTATTGCAAGAACGGATAGGAAATGGCGGAGCTTATTAATGGGCCTGGTTCTCTTCCCCTTGTTAACGAACTCGGTCGTACGCAGTTTCGCTTGGATTAATATCTTGGGGACAAATGGCATTGTCAATCGCCTCTTGCTCCAAACAGGCATAATCGACGAACCCCTCCGGATGTTATATAGCGAGTTTGCTATCACCTTGGGCTCCCTTTACCTCTTTCTTCCTTTAATGATTACAACTTTAGTGGGAATTTTAGAGAATATTGATCAGGAAATATTGGAGGCCGCAGAAACACTGGGTGCGAGCCCTTTTGTTGCGTTTATGAAGGTCCTCTTGCCATTGAGCTTGCCTGGAGTCATTGTGGGCAGCGTCTTAGTATTTACCGGAACCTTGACAGCTTACACCACGCCGCAACTCTTGGGGGGCAATCAAAATATGATGATGTCTACCTTCCTCTATCAAAACGCCATGACGCTGGGGGATTGGGAAAGTGCTGGCGTCATTGCAGTGATTATGATTCTAACGACGGTCGTTGTTATGAATACATTTAACTGGCTTGCTGCTCGTATCGACCGCAGAGGAGGCGAACTGGATGCGTAAACAACGTGGACTGGCCTTTTTCGCTTTACTCGTTTTCTTGTTTTTGTTCTTTCCCTTACTTATTATCGTGATTACTTCATTTGGGGAGAATCCAACGATTCAATTTCCAATTGAAGGCTTCACGTTCAAATGGTATGCCAATGTGTTTCAAGTGAGCGGCTTCCTTAGCAGTTTTTGGCTGAGTATCCGTGTTTCTTTTTTGGCTACCTTATTGGCATTGGCAGTTGGCGTTCCTTCCGCCTATGCTTTGTCGCGCCATTCCTTCCCAGGGCGAAAGGCACTGAAGAATTTCTTCTTGTCTCCTACCATTATTCCTGGAGTAGTAGTCGGATTTTCAATGTTTCAGTTCATCGTCATCCGCTTGCAGTTGCCGATTTTCCAAGGACTGTTGTTGGGGCACTTTTTAATCAGCTTGCCTTATATCATCCGAGTCGTCGGTTCCAGCATGGAGCAATTGGACTTCTCACTGGAAGAAGCGGCCTGGACATTAGGGAGCACCAAACTCAAGACATTCTTTCAAGTCGTGTTACCTAATATTACGTCAGGAATTTTCGCTTCTTTCATGTTGGCGTTTATCAATTCCTTCAATAACATACCCGTTTCCCAATTCCTGTCGGGTCCGGGCGTGACTACTCTGCCTACTAATCTAATGAGCTATATTGAATATAATTACGATCCAACCGTTTCAGCGCTATCCGTTCTATTGATGCTTGGGACGATTCTGTTAATGGTTCTGATTGAAAAAACACTTGGACTTGCATCCATATCGTCTTAAAGGAGGACGCCATCCCATGGCATTTGTTCAACTAGAGGATATTCGCGTCAGCTATGATGGAAAAACGGATATTCTAAAAAATCTACACCTCTCCATTGAAAAAGGAGAACTGGTTTCCTTGCTTGGTCCGTCTGGTTGTGGGAAAACAACTACCTTGCGAGTCATTGCGGGCCTCATCGATCCGAATCAAGGAAGTTTCCTCGTCGATGAGCTGGACTTAACAAAAGTTCCTGTACACAAGCGGAACTTCGGTATGGTCTTTCAGTCCTATGCTCTTTTCCCACATTTAACGATCAAGGAAAACGTTGGCTTCGGTTTGAAGTTGAAGAAAGAAAAGAAAGCTATTATCGAAGAAAAGGTAGCTCGCATGCTAGAAGTGACTGGATTAAGTGAGTACGCCGACCGGTACCCCAAGCAATTATCAGGCGGTCAGCGGCAACGGGTTGCTCTCGCTCGTGCGCTCGTTATTGAACCAAAGCTCTTGTTGCTGGACGAACCGCTGAGCAACTTGGATGCAAAATTACGAGTCAGTATGCGGATGGAAATTAAACGAATCCAGCGCAAACTTGGAATTACGACGGTCTTTGTCACACATGACCAAGAGGAGTGCTTCTCTATCTCAGACAAGGTAGCGGTCATGAATAAAGGAATCATCGAACAGTTTGACTCGCCGGAAGAAATTTACCGACGACCAAAGAGTGAGTTCGTTGCTCGTTTTATTGGGTTCGAGAACTTCTTTGACCTCAATCGAACAAACGACCGCACCTATCTTGCTGCGGATGGGACTTTATTCCATACCGTTCAAACGAATGACCAAGAAACCGTCACAGCAACCATTCGTCCCGATGATATCGAAATCGTTGATTCTGCATTACAAGCAAATGCAATTACCGGTACCATCCGGGTTCGTACCTTTTTAGGAAAAAGTTATCAGTATGAAGTACAAACTGCCTTAGGAAATTTACTGGTTAACGATGAGAACCTACACGCATACCAAGCCGGTACTACCGTTACACTCTACCTGAATCCTGAAAAAATCATTCTAGTTTAATGGAGGAAAAAACAACCATGAAAAAATTACATACCGCAACTCTATCGCTCGCAGCTACTCTTCTCTTGGCCGCATGTGGCAGCCAAGAAGCAACGTCCAGTGAAACCAGCAAGGAACTTGTCATCTCAACGTTTGCCCTGAGCGAAGATGTGATTGATCGCGATGTTTTCCAACCGTTTGAAGAGGCTCAAGCTACCGAAATTACTTATGAAGTTGGGAATTCGAGTGAACGGTTCACCAAATTACAAAACAATCCAAATTCGACAATCGATGTGATCGAACTTTCCCAAGCCAATGCAGCAACGGGTGTAGCGGAAGGATTGTTCGAACCGCTGGATGAAACGAAGGTACCAAACTTGAAGCTGTTGGTAGATGGAGCAAAAGACGCGGTGGATACTTCTGGTGCAGCCTATACCATTAACAGCATCGGTATCATTTATAACGAAGAAGCTGCCGGAATGAAAATTGATGAATGGTCTGATCTATGGGATCCCTCTCTGGCTGGGAAAATTTCAATTCCCGATGTAACAACTACCTTTGGACCAGCTATGCTCTATGTAGCGAGTGACTACAAAGAAGTCGACATCACCTCAGACAATGGCGAAGCAGCTTTCCAAGCCCTCGAAGAATTGAAACCAAACATTACAAAGACTTATACAAAGTCTTCTGACTTAGCTAACTTGTTCCAGTCTGGTGAAATCGTAGCGGCAGTTGTAGGCGACTTTGCTTATCCGATTATTTCTGAAGCGAATCCAGATGTAGCCTACATCGTACCTGCTTCTGGCACGTATGCGAACTTCAACACCTTGAACGTAGTGGCTACTTCAGAAAACAAAGAAGCTGCTTATGACTTTATCAACTGGAAGCTGAGCCAAGAGCTGCAAACGAAAACAGCAGAATCTCTAAACGAAGCACCTACTAACACGGAAGTAACCTTGGAGGACGCTGTCGCTGAGAACAAAACGTATGGCGATGTTGCAAAGCGTGCCAAAGCAGTCGACTTTACCTTTGTAAACGAACACCTGGAACAATGGCTTACGAAGTGGAATCAGACGTTGAATCAATAACACATCTGTTCAAATAAAAGAAACATCCTGTTCCAAAATGCAGACCTTTGCGTTTTGGAACACTCTTTTTTAAACGAAAGGAGCCTCCTATGAAGGTTGATTTACTCATCGAAAATGCGCTTGTATTTAACATCTTTTTGAAACGTTTTGAACAACAGCACGTTACGGTTTCTAACCAAAAGTTCTACTATATAAGTGATCAAGATTTGCGTTATCTTGAGCCCCTTGAAGTGATCGATGCACAAGGAACCTACATGATTCCAGGCCTGATTGACATCCATATGCATATCGAGAGTTCGATGGTGCCTCCTGCCATCTTCTCCGGTGCTGCTCTATCTCATGGTGTCACAACTGTGGTCGCAGATTGCCATGAAATCGCTAATGTATGTGGGATGGAAGGCATTGAATTCTTCATGGAACAAGAAACACTACTAGACATTTTTTATGCCATTCCGTCTTCCGTTCCTTCCACAACCCCGGAACTAGAAACAACGGGCGGATTGATCGGTGTAGCCGAAGTTCAAGCCTTACTCCAACATCCCAGCGTCATCGCGTTAGGAGAAGCAATGAACTTTAAAGGGATCACCGAGGAATCTCCCTCCTTAATCCAAGATATTCTGCAAACCGTACACCGCGAACGTCCCTTTCTACCGCTCGAAGGTCATGTTCCACGGGTCAGCGGAGAAACACTGGCTAAGTTTCTCTATGCCGGATTGACTGCCGACCATACACACCAGTCACCCGCTTCGATTCTCGAGAAAGTTAAAAGTGGAATGTTCTTAGAATTTCAAAAGAAATCCATTACGGCAGAAAACATGGCCGTATTAGAAGAACATCAGCTCTACGAACACATCGCCCTCATTACGGATGACGTGATGGCGGATGACTTACTCACCGGTCACTTAAATGAAAATATGCGTCTGGCCATCCAAGCCGGCATGCCAATCGAAGAAGCAATCTACACGAGCACCTACACACCCGCTCGCCGCATGAACTTTCAAGACCGCGGAGCCATTGTTGCAGGATACAAAGCCGATTTCTTGCTTCTAGATGACTTAGAAACCTTGTCGATTGCATCCGTCTATAAAAACGGGTACCGCGTCCATCAACGTGGAGAAGAAATGGCCTACCCTTCCGTTGACCTTTCTATTCCCGAACCCTTTTTAAATTCCGTTCATTGCAAGCTGTTGACCGAAGCAGATTTGCGTATTCCTGTTTCTACTCATCAAGAAGCCGTCCTCTGTAATGTCATTCAAATTCACCCCATTGGTACGTTCACAAAACTCGTCCAGCGGGAGATTCCGGTAAAGAATGGATTCTTAGACTTCGAGAACAGTACCTGCGCATTGGTTGTCGTAATGGAACGCTACGGCAAGAACGGGAACATAGGCTACGGCTTGGTTGAACAAGCGATCGATCAAAAGGGCTCCATTGCAACAACTTGGGCGCACGACCATCACAACTTAATGGTCATGGGAACATCCATAACGGACATGCTCGCTGCGCAAGCGGAAGTGATTCGCTTGAAAGGCGGCTATGTCGTCTTTCAAGAAGGGCAACAAACAGGCTGCTGTCCTTTACCGTTAGGCGGTATTCTGAGTACAGAACCGATCTCCTTGCTAGGCGAACAATTGAAAGGGGTCCGTCAAGCGATGCAGGCACTCGGTTATCGGAACACCAATGAAATCATGTCTTTTTCTACCCTCTCTCTGCCCGTGTCACCGCAAGTAAAAATTACTGATTTCGGGATGATGGACGTCCACACCCACACGAAAATCCCTTTATTGGCAGGTGAATCATGAGAACTCTTATCCAAAATGTCCACGTCTTGACGATGGACCAAACGTATACCGAGTACCCAAATGGTTTTGTACTCATGAATGGGAATACAATTGAAGCAGTAGGCGCTAGTGGAACGCCAATAACCGTACAAGTTGACAAGACCATCGATGGAAGGGGTGCAATTGCCATGCCCGGCATGGTCAATACACATACCCACATCGGAATGATTCCCTTTCGGTCTTTAGGAGATGACACACCCGACCGTTTGACCCGCTTCTTGTTTCCCTTAGAGAAAGCTTGTATGACTCGTTCGTTGGCTTACCATAGCGGAAAATATGCGATTGCCGAAATGCAGCTGGCAGGAATCACCACCTTCATGGATCTGTATTACTTTGAGTCAGATTTGGCACGCGCTGCAGATGAAATGGGAGCAAGGGCAATCCTTTCAGAGACGGTACTGGAAGATGCTTGCGACTCCCCGGTTCCTTTTGGCGGATTAGAATATGCAGAGCGGTTTATACCAGAATGGCTGAACCACGAACGCATCACACCAGCGATTGCCCCGCATGCACCTTATACGAACACAACCGAATCGCTCCAGCAGGCACGAAAGATTGCTGATCACTACGGTGTCCCCCTTACTATTCACGTGAGCGAGATGGACTTTGAGATGAAGAAATATGAAAAAGAGTACCAGCAGACACCGATTGCCTACCTAGCGGCTTGTGGGATTCTCAACTCCAACACAGTAGCGGCGCATTGCATCTTTGCCACTCCTGACGACATTGCTCTTCTGGCGCAGCATGATGTTGCGGTTGCTCATTGTATTGGTGCAAACACAAAATCTGCGAAAGGCATTGCGCCGATTCAAGCGATGCAAGAAGCGGGCTTACGAATCGGATTGGGAACAGATGGACCAAGCAGCGGAAATACATTGGATTTATTCACTCAGATGCGGATGGTCGCAAACTTCCATAAGACACAGTTGAAAGATCGTTCTGCCTTCCCTGCCCGTGAGATTGTCCGACTTGCGACTATGGGCGGTGCCGAGGCCTTAGGAATGGCTGAGACGATTGGCTCATTGGAACCCGGGAAGAAAGCAGATCTCCTACTCATTGAAACAGAGTCGGTTAATATGTTTCCTTTATTCGATCCTTATGCAACAATTGTTTATTCTGCACAAGCAGCAAATGTGCAGGCAGTATGGATTGACGGCCAGCCGGTTGTTCAAGAAAAAAGTCTGGTGAAGATTCCTCTGGCAACGTTGCGCCAGAACTTATCAAGCGAAATGACTGATTTTCGCGCCACTGCATCTACTTTTAGTAAATAAAGGTGCTGGAACAAAAGTCCCAGCCTCCTCCTGTATACGAGTATCTACCTCTTAAACGTGCTTCAAAAGGCAGACCCGACGTCACTTCACGAATCATGCTCAGATGGTCTACGACCATCCTGCGCTTATTCGTTCCAGTGATTCGGGTCTAAACGCCTTTTGTCCCACTCTTTTTTTCTAATTGAACATTTTGTTTGATAAACGAATATGGTAAACTAATGTTAATTTATTAAAAATAGATGAGATTTCATTCAGGAAGGAGTTGCTCTATGTATCAAACGGTCTTTAAGGAGACATGGCTGCATTTGGCCCGCAGCTCGAAGAATCGCTTAACCATTGGATTGGTTTTTCTTGCCATTCTTTTTTATAGTTTTATTTTGCTTCCACAGCAGGAGAGTTTCGACACGATTGATTACCAGCAATTGGAAATCAATCGGAACGCGAATCGAGGGTTGATGGAAGAAGCACGAGAAAATGGGAATTATCAGGTGAATGGGTTTACCGGGCAGTCGGCCTTTAGTCAAGCGAAGAACAATTACGATTATCAAAACGCGCTTCTAGAATCCATCCAAACGGGGAACGCTGAACGGTATATGGGAATTATTTCCACTTATTTACCTGAATTCCATACGGACGAACGGTTGGAAAAGTATTTAAATTCTTCCCTATACCCCGAAAAAGACTTGACCTATGACGAGATAAATTTCCATAACCGCATTCGCAGTTATCAAGAAGAGCAGGTACCGTTAACCTTTTCTATTATTCAGGAAAAAACGTCCTTGCAACAACTTTATCTCTTCTTATTAGAACTAGGTCCAACTATTTTGGTTATCCTGGCGCTCTTTATTGCGGCTGATGTTTTTATCATTGGCGTCAAGAAGCGAACCCAACACATTGGAGTACCACTTAGCTGGGGTCGCTATTTGTTTGTACAATCATTGGCAACGCTAAGTTTTGTTTTTCTTTTTTTCCTAGCAGCAGCTGGTTTTTTCTTCCTCATAAATGGGTTGTTATATGGCTTCGGGAGCAGAGCTTTCCAAGTTCCACAATTTATTTATTCAGAAGAATATGTGACAGACATGAGTGTCTATCGTCTGATGAAAATGAGCACTTTTTTCTTACAATCTCTTCCTTTTGTAGCAATCTTAATCTATTTATTCATTCGCCTGACCGCTCTCTTTTCTCTACTCTTCCGTCAAGAAGTGGTGGTGTTTTTGGCCGGAATTTTTACTTTTCTCTTTGAACGGCTCTATTACAGCCGAACGACCAGGCAAATCTTGGGCATGGACGTGAGTTATTTCCCTCAAACGTACTTTGATTTCGGCAAAGTGATTACGGGTGAGAAGAACTTCTTACTGAACACAGGCACCATTACCCCTGAAAAAGGATTAATCAGTTTAATTGTTACCGTACTTGTCGTGGAATTACTCTTAGTGGCTGCCACTCGCTGGCGCACTCGTCAAAAATTCATTGGATAGGAGGTTCATCTATGCAAATTGCCAAATGGGAATGGAAAAAATTAATCCATGATTGGAAAACGCGTATTCTTTTATTCGCATTTTTTATCTTTTACGGCACTTTTTCCCTCCTTTATCAACAACAAACGGTCAACTTTCCCGAAGAGCAGATGGAGAAGCAATACAATGACATTCGACAACTCTTCAATACGATCCCAACCAGCGATTTCCAAGGCGATGTAGGCGAGGAAGTTTATGACCACCTAGCAAATCTGCAGATGCTCTACGGCTTGCAGCTCTATATTCTCAGCCAACAAGAAGGTAATACGATTACTGGTTTTGAAGGTATCTTCTCTGATTATCTCGATTATGGGACACAGATTGCCAACAGCCAGGCTCGGTTGTTGGAGCTGGATGAATTTGCTTACTATGATTACATGGTCAGCTTCTTACCGGAAAAGGAATCGATTCAAAAAGATGTAGCCTTCTATGACTATATGGAGAAGCATGACCTAGATATTGAATGGAATTCTTTTTCCGCCAGTAATATTCTCCTTCAAGAAATGCATTTTATGCTCGGCTTCAGCTTGTTTCTATTTATTGCCTTGTTAGCGAGCGACCGTTTCACCAAAGACCAAGTGAAGAACTGGAGCATTACCCAAGGGATTCCCGTTCCTTGGAAAAAGCAGTGGCATATCAAAACGGTTCAGTTGTGGGGTGTACTTTGGGTTGTATCGCTTGCTGGGCTCCTGATGAGCTACTTGATTAGTTTACTAATTGAAACACCAGGAAGTCTGTGGTATCCCGTCATGATTCTCTTGCCGAATGGATATGTATCGGTAGCTATTTGGATATACGCGATTCTTGCAATTATTTTAGGGATGCTCCTCAGCTACTTCCTGCTTCTATTGACAGTTGGACTCAGTTGGATCTTCCGTACCATCTATTTTACGATTCTGATCACGCTGGGCATATATTTTATTCCATTCATTTGGCAAAGCCTCCAACCACTTAGTTCGTTGCAGCCAAGCCTATACTTGCACATTGAACCAGTATTGTCGGGAGCACTCTTTGAAGAAACCGGCTTACGTATTCACTTTTTGAAGGCCATCCCGTTGTTGCTCATCCTGATTCTTGCAGTAGAAGGAGCCTTTACCTTAGTATTTGACCGCATCCAAACCCAAACACTTGGCTTACGAAGGAGGACGAACCCATGACCTTACGTGTAAAAGATTTAACCGTCCGATATGGTGAACGGACTATTCTTGATCAGATTAGCTTTGAGATTCCTAATGGCTCGATTGTGGGTCTCGTTGCTCCAAACGGAACCGGAAAAACAACTCTGTTTAATGCCATCATGCGCTACATTCCTATTCAGGGCGGAGAAATTTCCATTGACGACACTATTTTTCAAAATACGCGCCCGGACATTCTAAAGCTCCACCAACAGATTACCTTTTTCCCCGACCAAGCAGATTTGTATGAAAACTTCTCCGGACGGGAACACATTCAACTCTATGCGGAAACCTGGAAGAAAGATGCCTCACAAGTTGATGCCATCATCGAGCTTTTGCACATGGAACATTATGCCCATAACCCAGTGCGGACTTACTCGCTGGGAATGCGGCAGCGGCTTTGCTTTGCAATGATGTGTGCGGCAGACACCCCAGTCATGTTAATGGATGAAGTAATGAATGGGCTGGATCCAGAAAACGTCAATCTCGTATCTGGCGTGCTGCAAAAGTTGCGTAGCGAAGGCAAGGTCATTATGGTTTCTTCTCACTTACTGGACAATTTGGATGAATATGCTGATCAAGTTTATTTTCTCTTAGGTGGGAAAATTATTTACATTTCCGATCACCATGAGAAAAAGGATGACTATGTGAAAGCCCGACTTACGGCTGACCAATTCAATCAAGTCAAATCACAATACGCTTTGCCAAGCGGAACTCTCTATTTGGATAACGGTTTGTGCTGCATTCCAATCCATCAGGAAGACCAAGCAATCCATTATTTGAGCACTTTGCGCAAATTCGCACCACAAACGGTTTCTGTTGGGCCATTAGGTACCGCTGATCATTACATTCGCATTTATGATTTTACGACCGAAAACAAGGAGTGAGGGAAATGAATACAAAAGAAAAATGGGCGCTCACTCTCCTCTTGAGCGCAGTACCTTTCCTTACTGCTTGCTCTTCCTTTACCGGATTCGCTAGCGAACGGTATGACGGCGTAAAAATAAACAGCGATGAAGCCGCCATTCGTGCTTACAAGGAGAATCGCGAAATCATTGGTGCAGAAAAAGAAGGCTATCAAACAGATGCTTTGTTCCAATTCTTAACGCAGCCGCCGCTTGATTTTGCTACGAAAGAAACCTATTTGGGTTTGACGAAGTACAGAAATGTCGTAGGAAAAGACCTGCCTGAAGGACGGTACACGGTTTTATATGAGGGCTATTCATCTCCAGATACGATTATTGTTCGAGACGAGAGTGGAGAAGTTTTATATCAAAAAATGTTAAGTTACGCAGCGAACACTTTTGAACTCGACCTATTCAATGGGCAAACCATCGAAGGCTCGACCGATGCGATTGCTTCCAATATCATAACGAATGAGCCAATTGCTGCGCCTCCTGCTAGCGAAGGAATTTCCTTACCAAACGGCGTGTGGCATGCAGGCACTCATATACCTGCTGGCGAATATGAAGTTCATGTTCCAAATTCTTTTTTGCAATATATTCCTCATCTATATGTCGTTTCTGGCGATCAAGAGATGCGTCTGTACGAATTACTTAGTCTGGCACCCGGTGAAGAGGAGTTTACCTTCTCCCTAACAGTCGAGGACGGAGACGTATTGCTTCTAGAAGATAGCTTGCCTCTTATCTTTACTCCTATTAAGGAATAACGTGATTTAGAAAAGGGTATCGTTGCGATAGAGCTGCCGAACTGCTCGCTATCGCAACGCAAAAGGCTCTATCGTTGCGTTAGGGCTGCCGAACTGCTCGCTATCACAACGCAAAGGCTTTTATCGTTGCGATAGAGCTGCCGAACCGCTCGCTATCACAACGCAAAGGTTAAAAATGGTTCTCGTTGTCCTCGTTAGGATTGCGAGAACCATCGTTGCTTTAAATATCCAGTTACCTCAGCTTCTTTTTTTCTCATTTTTATGCCATAATATTTCTAATGTTTGTTTGAAAAAGACTAGAAGGAGGTTCTCATGCTCAAACGATTTTTCGGCTACTACAAGCCTTATAAAGCTTTATTTTTACTTGATTTCACTTGTGCTATTATTGCGGCGTTATTGGAACTGGCTTTCCCTGTGGCTGTGAATCGGGTTATTGATTCTATTTTGCCCTCAGGTGATTGGAACTTGATTGTTCTTTCTTCCTTAGCGCTCTTATTACTTTATATCATCAGCACAGCTATGAACTATATTGTCGTCTACTTTGGCCATAAATTCGGGATCAGTGTTGAAACGGATATGCGGCAGGAACTGTTCAACCATATGCAAAAGCAATCCTTCAGCTATTATGACAATAACAAGACTGGGAAGTTGATGACGCGGCTAACGAATGACTTATTTGATATTTCAGAAGTTGCCCACCATGGTCCTGAAGATATTTTTATTACCTTGATCACCATTCTAGGTGCCTTCATCTTGATGTTACAGGTTCATGTTACACTGGCGATTGCGACCGTAGTGATGGTGCCTTTCATTATGTTTGCGGTTGGATTCTTTAATAAACGAATGACCAAGGTAAACACCCGGATTTATGAAAATTTAGGTGAATTCAATGCAGGAATCGAAGCTTCCGTCAGTGGGATTCGCGTTGTTCAAGCTTTTGCGAACGAAGACTATGAAGCAGACCGCTTCAAAGGGTTAAACGGTCTGTATCGCCAGGCGAAATTGGCTTTCTACCGTACGATGGCAGTCAGCTCTGCTTACAATTATTTGATGGTTCGTTTAATCAACTTGTTCGCTCTCTTTTTCGGATCCTATTTCACGATTCAAGGCGAATTGAGTTACGGTGCCTTTGTCGGGTTCATTCTCCTTTCCAACATCTTTGTTCGTCCCATTGAGAAAATCAATCATATGATTGAGATGTATCCGAAAGGGATTGCCGGGTTCCGCCGTTTTGCTGAGGAACTGGACCGTCCGATTGAAATTGAAAATCGTCCGAATGCGATAGACGTCCAAGGTTTGAAAGGCGACATTGAATACAAGAATGTTTCCTTCCAATACGATGAGACGCAGAGAGTATTGGATCATATTAATCTTTCCATTAGAGCTGGAGAAACCGTTGCGTTTGTTGGGCCAAGTGGTGGCGGGAAAACTACACTCTGTAACTTATTGCCGCGTTTCTATGAAATCAACGAAGGTTCTATTACCGTTGATGGGATGGATATTCGCGACATGACGATTGAATCCTTGCGCAACGAAATTGGAATTGTCCAACAAGATGTATATCTATTCCCTGGAACAATTCGGGAAAATATCAGTTATGGGAAACTGGATGCAACGGATGAAGAAATTGAACGCGCTGCTCAAATGGCGAACCTTGATCATGTAATTGCAGCAATGCCAGGCGGGATGGAGACAATTATCGGTGAGCGCGGCGTGAAGTTATCAGGCGGACAAAAACAACGTCTCTCCATCGCGCGTATGTTCTTGAAGAATCCATCCATTTTAATTCTGGATGAAGCTACGTCTGCACTTGATACCGAAACCGAACAAGTGATTCAAGAATCTCTTAACACCTTAGCGGTAGGACGCACGACGTTGATTATTGCGCACCGTTTAGCAACCATCAAACATGCGACCCGAATTATTGTGGTTGACGAGAACGGTGTAGGGGAACAAGGAACACATGAAGAGTTATTGGCATCAGGCGGAACGTATAGCCGCTTATATGAAGCTCAATTTTTACAATAGAAAACAGATAGGTGTGGGAAAACGTATCCTGGAAGATACGTTTTCCCACACTTTTTTCATTATACTTGAATTAATTTTTAGGTTAGCTTAAAATAAGAGAAAAGAATGAAATTTTAAAAAGAATAGAGGGAAGTAAATGACAGATTATTCATGGCAAACGGTCGCATTTGCATTTTTATTAACGTTATTCGCTGGACTTTCAACAGGTGTGGGTAGTGCATTAGCTTTCTTCACCAAAAAAATGGATGAGCGATTCCTTTCAGCAGCACTAGGATTTTCTGCTGGAATCATGATTTATGTTTCTTTCGTAGAAATTCTGGTCAAAGCAAGAGATGCGCTGGACAATTTCTTCGGAGCTTCTCTGGGAAATTTGTACACAACATTGGGATTCTTCGGTGGGATTGCTTTAATTGCAATTATTGACGCATTTGTTCCTAAGAGTAGTAACCCGCATGAAGTACGGAGCGTGGAGGAAATGGATGAAGGCGCACAGCAGAACGAAGAGCTGATGCGTATGGGGTTATTCTCTGCCCTTGCCATTGCGATTCATAATTTCCCTGAAGGTTTGGCAACATTTATCGCTGCTTTGGAAGACCCTTCTATGGGAGTCAGCATCGCCATTGCGATTGCAATTCATAATATTCCTGAAGGGATTGCGGTTTCCGTACCGATTTATTATGCAACCAAGAGTAGAAGACAAGCATTTAAGTATAGCTTCATGTCCGGCTTATCCGAACCGCTGGGAGCATTAATTGGATTCCTCCTATTGATGCCGTTCTTGAACGAAGCTGTGTTGGGAATTGTTTTTGCGATTGTGGCTGGAATTATGGTTTACATTTCATTGGATGAGCTACTGCCAAGTGCACAAAAATACGGCGAACACCATGTCGCAATCGGCGGATTAATTGCTGGAATGGCCGTCATGGCAACTAGTTTAGTATTGCTGGGTTAAGTAACAGAAAAATTCCCTCCATCGTGTTGATGAAGGGAATTTTTATTACTCCTATTTTATTGATAGATTGCTTTAATAGGATCCATCTTCGATGCACTGATAGCCGGAATGATTCCAAATACCAATCCCGTTCCGATTGAAACAGAGGTGGATAGAATCATAATCGTAGGGGTCAAATAGACGGGCATATCCATGAACATACCGATTAAGCTAGCAAGTCCATAACCCAGTAATAGGCCAATGATTCCGCCTAAGAACGTGATAAAGGCTGCTTCCAACAAGAATTGCAACAGAATCATTGTTGGCTTCGCACCAATAGCACGACGAATCCCAATTTCCCGCTTCCGTTCTGAAACAGACACGTACATGATGTTCATAACACCAATTCCGCCAACAAACAGTGAAATTGCTGTAATGGCCAATAAGAACATCATGATGCCGTTGATGAAGCTGTTTACTTCTTCCATCATTTCTTCATTGGAGCGATCTTCTTCAAACACCCCTTCATCATCAGGATAAGCTTCCATCAAGTTGTTGACCACATCCATGGTCACCATCTCTCGGTCTACACCGTCTTCCAACTTTATTTTCAACGATTGGATCGGTTTTGACTGTGTCAGGTTATTATACGCCGTTTGTGGAACAGCACTCACATACGCTTCTTCCCACGTATAATCCTCAACTACGAAGCCTCCACCTTCCCACTCATATGGTTCCTTGATGCCAATGATTTCAAACATGAAGCCATCAATTTGAACAGCTTGTCCGATGAGTGTTTCTGGATCATCTACCATAATCCCATAATCCAATACGTCATGAGAAAGCACGATCACATCTCGGTTCGCATCGGAAGACTGAATGTCACGGCCATATAGAATGCGCGTTTCACTCTTACTCGGCACTGCCATGGTATAAGCTTGCGCGCCGAAGTAATCCAAGTTGATATCAATGGAATCATCTGTTATCCCGTAAACGCCATAATCTGGCATCACTGATTTTACCCCATCCATTCTTGAAAGACGGCGCATATCACTTTTGGTAAACACAAAGGTATCTTCCACATAACCCATTCCAGTGTCATCGGTCATTACGATATTATGCTTCATGGTCACCACATTTGATTCTGTCGTATCAGCCAGATCCATACTCTGCTGACGTACACCTTCCCCTAGTGCAGCAATCGTAACAACCGAAGCAATCCCGATAATGATTCCTACCATCGTTAGAAACACACGTAACTTATGCGCCCGCAAGCTCAACAGTGTGCTCATCATAATATTTCGAATCATCCTGCTGCACCTTCTTCCACGAAACTACCATCGTGCATGCGAATGACGCGCGTTGCGTACTGCAACAAATCTTCGTCATGCGTTACCATAATAATCGTTTTTCCTTGCTTGTTTAGTTCTTTTAGCAACTCCATTACGCCATTACCGGTTTCTGAATCGAGGGCCCCTGTCGGCTCATCAGCCATAATAAGCAACGGTTCATTAATAAGGGCACGAGCAATTGCGACCCGTTGCTGCTGTCCGCCAGACAGTTCTTTGGTTTTCGCCTTTACCTTTTCAGGAATACCAACTAAACCAAGGTATTTTTCGCTCGCTGACAAACGTTCTCGCTTGTTCAACTTGCCACCGTATACCAGCGGCAACTCGACATTTTGAGCTACGTTCAAGGAATCGATGAGGAAAAACTGTTGGAAAATAAAACCGAAATATTGATTACGGATATCTGACTTTTTATTTTCATTCAGTTGAGAAACATCATCCCCTAAGAATGAATACGTACCTGTCGTTAAGCGGTCCAAGAAACCAATCGTATTCATAAGGGTTGTTTTTCCACTACCGGATTTCCCTACAATCATTAAAAAGTCGCCTTCATAGATTGTTAAGTTGACTCCATTTAAGACGGTGTTCTCTAACTCGCCTTTACCAAATATTTTCGTCGCACCCGTCAGCTCAATTAATTTCTTACGCTCTGCTGCTTCCACGGCTACTCCTCCCCTTCAGCTCCTGATTCGGTTTCCATCATGGCTGGGTCTAAAAAGTCACCTTCTTGAATGTCCGCTTCTGCTGAAACGATAATTTCATCTTCTGCTTCCAGTCCACTCGTTACCGCTACTCCTTCAGCAGTTTCTTCACCCAAGTTGATTACCCGTCGAGCGACTGTACCGAAGTCATTCACCAGTACATACATCGTTTCGCCTTCTTGATGAATCGCTTCTTTCGGAATGACTACCTGACTTTCTTCTAGATTAATCGTTGCCTGAACGTGGTATCCATTCACAATCCGTTCTAATGAGTCAAAGCTCAGTTTAACTGGATAGCTCGACATGGATGACGTTTGACTATACGGATCGGCTGCTTCACTAGCAGGGGTCGTATCGACAAATGAGACTTTACCCAATGTGGTGAAATCATTCGAGATAACGGTAATGTCTGCCACTTGTCCAACCGCTACTTTTTCTAGATCCTTTTCATTTACCGTTCCCGAAACATAGAAGTTTTCTGAGATGAGTTTCATCAGCGGCACATCCGCTTTCTTCTCTTCTGGAATCACTACTTTACCTGTAAAAGGTGCAGTCACTTCCGTATAAACTTCTTCTTCCATCGAAATGATGTTGCTGTAAATTTCTTCGATTTGAGAATCTAGTTCATACAGATTAAATTCCATCGTAATTTCTTCGAGCGTTTGAACCCGTTCTTCTTCTGTCAGCTTGTACCACCGATCAATCGCTAGTTGTTGCTTGTAAGCAGTGTTAGCACGGTCTGTTTCCAAACGAGCTGCCTCGTTATACAGCTGATTGATTTCTTTTTGCATGGTTTCATTCGTGTAATCATAAAGGAGTGTCCCTTCTTCAACAATCTGCCCATTTTCTACCAGTAAATCGCCGCGTGTCCCGAGCGTTTCTTCTTGGTAGAACTCTTGCGACTGTTCAGGCGTTACGACACCGTTCACAAATATTTGTTCCATTGGCGGTACCATGTAATACTCAATACCAAACGGATCTTCCTCAGGCATCGCTTCTTCTTCATTTTCTTTCCCTAGGTAATTCGGTAAAATAAACACTGCTGCAAGAATTGCTACAGCCACTAGACCAATCCATAACCACTTTTTCTTCTTCATTCTTTTCCCTCCAAGAGTTATATGAAAACGCCTTTCTTTTTGCATACGTGTATTATACCCTTAATACAAAAGATAACAATACTTTTTTGGAAAAACGACTTATTTTGTGCATAAAAAAGAAGCTGGGACAAAAGTCCCAGCCTCCTTCCTGTATACGAATCTCTGCCTCTTAAACGTGCTCCAAAAGGCAGACCCGACGTCACTTCACGAACAATGCTCAGATGGTCTACGACCATCCTGCGCTTATTCGTTCCAGTGATTCGAGTCTAAACGCCTTTTTATACGAAAACTCTGGGTAAAAAAGCAAAAAAAACTACTCCTCTCCTGAAAAAAAGATGGTAATTTTTTTTAGAAGTCTAACCTTGCGCTCTGGCTGGCCTCC
>NZ_JARBEA010000033.1 GCF_028863945.1 Jeotgalibaca caeni
GTGCAGGGATACAGATAGAATAATAGCGCCACAATACGCTTTTAGTGAATATTTAGGAAAACTATGAATTATTCAGGATTTATATTGTTTTTTGCAAAAAACAATAATGTATTTTTTCCGAATTTCTTTACATTTTTAATACTGCAAAATACGATTTTCTAATCTATGGAGCGCGTATATTCTCCTAGTCAGCTTTTGCTGCTCTCTTCATTCCCATGTGGACTATAACGTAGCAAAGCGTTATTCTATGAATCTTAAATATACCTAATGGCTATTGTACAATAGACCCCTCAGCCTCATTTTGGGCAATCCCTTCAAAAAGGAATCCTAGCCAATAATCCTGCCTTGTGAACATTGAAACCAAGTATGTTCTCAAGTTGCAGATTGTTTCCCTAAATTGGGCACATTAATTAATATTTTAAGTACACATAAAGCGAATAAAATGTTTCTTAAACTACATAAAGGCAAAAAAGTGCCCATTGATTCATAACGGTCATGTGACGGATAATACACACATGTACCATATGATTTAGGAGGTTATATTATGTATAAAATAGTTACTGATTCATGTTGTGATTTATCGTATCAATTTTTTGAAAAAGACAATCTAGAATTTCTTCCAATGGAAGTGATGTTAGATGGGAAAACTCTGCGTGATGACCTGGGATTGACGTTTGATATAGATTCTTTTTACACAGCCTTAAAAAATGGCTCTATGCCCTCCACAAGTCAAATCAGTATAGGTAGGTATCTAGAATTTTTCAAAAGTTGTGCAAAACAAAATATCCCAATCATTTATATCAGTTTGTCCTCGGGAATGAGTGGATCTTACCAAAGTGCCCTCCAAGCAGTAGATCTATTGAAAGAAGAATACCCTGATGCCGAAATAGCTATTGTGGATTCCTTATCAGCAAGTGCTGGGCAAGGCTTAATGGTCTATAATGCGGTGCAAAAGCAAAAAGAAGGGTATAATTTTCTTGAGTTAGTGAGTTGGTTAGAAGCTAATAAACGATCTTATCAGCATTGGTTCACAGTTGAAGATTTAAACCATCTATACAATGGAGGTAGGATTTCAAAGGGTGCTGCAGCAATCGGTGAACTATTAAGCATTAAGCCCATTCTTTCAGTAAATAAAGAAGGAAAGTTAGAAGTTGTTGAAAAAGTAAGAACAAGAAAAAGAGCCTTTCAAAGAATGACTGATCAAGTAGTGCAGGCATTAGAGGCTGCTGACGACAAGACCGTTTTCATTGCAACCAGCGGTGATAGAGCCGGCGCCGAATGGTTGAAGGAATCTATTTTAGCGAAGTCCCATCCAAAATCAATCGAAGTCTTAAATATGGGACCTACGATTTCAAGTCACACAGGCTACGGCTGTGTTGGCGTTTTTATCAAAGGGATTGATAGTGGTGTATAAATTTATTAGGGCGAGAGTTCTGGGCAACTCTTGGATGGGTTCCCGTAGAGTAAAAATAATATAATGAAGGAGTTCGGAGTATGGATCCAGAAATAAAAATCGATCGCAGAATTCGAAAAACAAAACAAGCAATACAGCAAGCAGTAGTTAAGCTCTTATCAGACCAAAATTTAGAATCCATCACAATTACACAAGTCGCAGCAATGGCCGATGTGAATCGGAAAACATTTTACAACTATTATGAGAGCACTAACCAAGTACTTGAGGAGATTGAAAATGACATTGTCCAATCATTTGACGAAGTTATTTCTACCATAAATATGAAAAAAGACTTTAAGTCTCCAACCTGGATCTTTGAATCTCTGACAAACATCATACAACAGGATTTTGAATTTTATAGTGATTTAATGCAGTCAAATAAAGTCGGGGATATCAACTTGATTGCAAAAATATCTCAAACGTTAAAACAACGAGTGATAGCCAATTTACATTTAGATATATTTGAAGATGATTTTACTAGAGATTTGACTATTAATTATGTAATAGCCGGAATGATGGAGGTTTATCAAGAGTGGTTACGCGATCCGAAGAAAATCCCTTTAGATGAATTGTCAAAAAAAATGAGCCTCATAACTTTTTCAGGTGTTAATGGGATTTTAGGTGATGGAAAAAATGAGTAATATTATTGACTATGTAAGAAGAATGAAAGACGTGCCCTTTGAAATAGCGCCACTAAACGAAATTGACAGCCTCATTTTCTCACAGTTAGCGTATTTGGATTATAGTTTGTTACCCATGAAAGAAAGCTATTCTTTTCTTGAAATTTACAATTCCAATTTGGTACCGCTTCTGGTAAAAAGAACTTGGAATGCAGAAAACAATAGCCTATTATTTTCTGAGATTTCTACAAGTACTCGTTTTAGATCAATAAAAGTACATGAGGTCATCAATTTAATAAGTGAATCAGAAGAAACGCAGTTCTCTGCCGTTACGTTTGAATTGTCTAATAATCACTATTTCCTTTCTTTCCGGGGTACCACATCCACTTTTGTTGGTTGGAAAGAAGATTTGAATATGTCTTATTTAACAATAATTCCATCACAGAAATCAGCCGCTGACTACTTGGAAAGGATACACGATAAATTTGGGGGTAAATACTACCTAGGTGGACATTCAAAAGGGGGAACATTGGCAGTATTCGCAGCCGTATTTACTAAACGTGAAATAAATGAAAATATCATAAAAGTTTTTAATCATGATGGTCCAGGGATACATAGTTCGTTACGTTCTTCAGATCAATTCAGAAAGACTAGAAACAGAATACAGAAAATTGTTCCAGAAGCTTCTGTTGTAGGAATAATGTTAGAAGAAGAACGGGATTTCTCCATAATAAAAAGTAACGCATGGTCCATCCTACAGCACGACCCTTACACATGGTTAATAAATGAAGATAAATTTCTTAGAACGCCCTCTACCACAAGATTTTCCAATTACACACAAAGAACTATTTCCTCATGGGTAAGCGCTATCGATGAAGAAACCAAGAGAAATAGCTTAGCTTCCCTTTATGAAATCACCAAATCTATGGAAACGACGTATCTAGCCGATGCGGTTGAACAATGGCCTAAAAATATTAAAATTTTAATAACCGGCGTAAAATATGCTGATAAAGGTATACGGAAAGATTGGGGTATTGTCACAAAAACGCTCATTGAAGTTTCAATGAAGGAAGGAACGCAAAGTATAAAGAGGATTCATGGATAATATATTTTGACTAAACCTGCGCACCAAAAAAACTGTGACCAGCTCATTGCTATCCTCGGAAAAAGCAAACATATATCGCGGAATGCTCAGCCTTGCTTATTATACTTTAGTTCTACTTTCTCTACTTTATAAAAAAGTACGTACGTTAACTGCTTAGCCATGTACTCTGGCGATTGGCAATAATCATTTTTACCCCATTCTTTAATCATTCCCAATATGCCATAAGCATAATAACCCGCATTGATTGCTTGGTCTATAAAATCGTTTGAACTATGATTAGCGTAGCTGGAATTAGTTTCATTCAGAAAGTGACTAATCAAAATCTCCACCAATTGGTTTTGAAAGGAAAGTGCAGCTTCAGAGTTTAACAGTACTTTGTATTCGTATTTATCTCAACTTTCGCACTTGAAAAACCTATTTAACCCTTTGAAATATCAATGTTTTTAAAGTCTTTAATATCAAAAATGTGCGCAAAAAGACACCTCTCTTTGGTAAAATGTAGTTACCACACTAACACAACCAAGGAGAGATGTCTTATGGCTACTATTTTACCAGAAAATCAAATCAATCAGGAACTTAATTCTTCTGTTCATCAATTTTTTCGCGAACAAAAACTGGGTACGTTACTCAATCAATCCAATATTCGGAAAGAAGCAGGCATCTCACCGTTACTACTGGTCCAGTTCATCTTTTCATTGGTCCTTCAAAAGAAAAATTTGTATCGGACATTGGAATCCGGACGGGAGCCAGTGGCTCCTGCCAAGGATGCGGTTTATCGTCTGCTCAACAACGCAACCTATAATTGGCGCAAGTTTCTGTTGTTGCTGAGCCGGAATGTCATTACCCAGAAATTGCTCCCGCTTGTCTCGGAAAACCGCGAACGCGTCCTGATTTTGGACGATTCCTTATACAGCCGTGCCCGTAGTAAATCAGTCGAAATGCTTGCGCTCGTTCATGACCATACTACCAAGAAGTTCGTCCGTGGCTTTCGCATGCTGACTTTGGGGTGGTCAGATGGGAACACTTTCCTGCCGCTTGCGTTCTCTTTGTTGAGCTCAGAGAAACAATCGAACCGTTTCCAAGAAATCAATCCCGCCATAGATAAGCGCACTGTGGGTTACAAGCGTCGAAAGGAAGCCGTCAAAAAGTCGACGGAAGCGCTGTTCGACTTGCTTGATGATATAAATCCGCTCCAACTCTGCGCTCAGACGTTACTTTTCGATAGTTGGTTTGCATTTCCAAAAGTAATCAAGCGCGTAGTTTCAGAGTATCCACTCGAGGTGATCTGTATGCTAAAACGGATGCACCGCGTGTACTACACGTATGAAGGGCAAAAGTATACTTTGACCCAAGTTGTATCAGGTTGTGCGCAAAAAACGTGGTCGTGCCAAGATTCTCGCATCTGTTGTCGTCAGCTTGGGATTGGACGATAATGAAAAAGAGATCCAAGCCCGTATTGTCTTCGTGCGTGACCGAAACCGCTCCAAAAATTGGCTTGCAATCTTGTCCACAGATACGAACCTGCCTGAAGAAGAAATTGTTCGTCTCTACGGCAAACGCTGGGATATTGAGTGTTTCTTCAAGGTGGCAAAATCACATCTGGCGCTAGGACAAGAGTTTCAGTGCCGCAGTTACGATGCGATGGTAGCCCACACGACGATTGTCTTCACCCGTTACATCATGCTTGCGCTTCGGACGCGCGAAGCGCAAGATCCGAGGACCATCGGTCAGCTGTTCTTTTTGTGTTGTGATGAATTGGAGGACATCCGATTTGCAGAAGCAATTCTATTGGTATTGGACTGCCTGAAGGCGTCTCTCACGGAAGAACCTATCTTGTCTGAAGAAATGGTGCAGTCTGTTCTGGACAGAGTTTTCGACAACTTTCCTGCTTTCTTAAAACGAGCATTTCATCAACCTGAAAATCAGTTCCCGAGCGGTTTATCGGCATAATAGTATAGCTAGAATTATTGATATATCAAGCCTTTAGGGTCTTTTTCGGTGTGCGAAAGTTGAGTTAACTAATAAAAAAGACAAATCGCACGTGGGACAGCTATACGTTCCTTACAAAATCGGCTAAGATTTAACCGCGCTATTGAAAAGTACAACCAACTACATGCTATACGTTCCTTACAAAATCGGCTAAGATTTAACATCAATTCATTTAGGAGGAACGAAACATGAGCTATACGTTCCTTACAAAATCGGCTAAGATTTAACCGGGTGCGGCGTTGCTCGATATAAAACGCGGCTATACGTTCCTTACAAAATCGGCTAAGATTTAACTCAATGATTAATAAGATGAGCGCCCCACAGGCTATACGTTCCTTACAAAATCGGCTAAGATTTAACGCTGAGTATGGTGAAGGAAAGCACCCAGACGCTATACGTTCCTTACAAAATCGGCTAAGATTTAACACATAAAAATGCTCGATGACTTTCTAACGTGCTATACGTTCCTTACAAAATCGGCTAAGATTTAACGGATTCGAGATTTACAATTTATATCTAATCGCTATACGTTCCTTACAAAATCGGCTAAGATTTAACCAGGAACACTAAATGGTTTGCAAGTTGATGGCTATACGTTCCTTACAAAATCGGCTAAGATTTAACCGGGTGGTTTTTACACGAATGGTAAACATAGCTATACGTTCCTTACAAAATCGGCTAAGATTTAACAAAGCAAGTAATGGGAAGACGTTTTTGGCGGCTATACGTTCCTTACAAAATCGGCTAAGATTTAACTTTACTCCAATGCCTTCTCAGCAATCTTCAGCTATACGTTCCTTACAAAATCGGCTAAGATTTAACTGTTCGCTATTAAAGTAATCGGCGAGAGTAGCTATACGTTCCTTACAAAATCGGCTAAGATTTAACATGGATCGTTGTCGTGTCGGACTGTGAAGTGCTATACGTTCCTTACAAAATCGGCTAAGATTTAACTTAGATATACAGTGTATAGTATATATATAGGCTATACGTTCCTTACAAAATCGGCTAAGATTTAACAGCAAGAATGGTAAAACAGTATGTGATGTGGCTATACGTTCCTTACAAAATCGGCTAAGATTTAACACGTTGGTTTGTTCGTTGAAGGTAGCCGAGGCTATACGTTCCTTACAAAATCGGCTAAGATTTAACAAAAGTACGGTTTTTTGGCAAACGAATCGAGCTATACGTTCCTTACAAAATCGGCTAAGATTTAACTCAACTGGGAAGGCGAAGGCCAGGACGCGGGCTATACGTTCCTTACAAAATCGGCTAAGATTTAACATAACAACGTGATAAACGACGAGCGACTGTGCTATACGTTCCTTACAAAATCGGCTAAGATTTAACTTACTTCTTCTACGAGTTCCGGTGCTTTTTGCTATACGTTCCTTACAAAATCGGCTAAGATTTAACCCGGGATAGCCCTTTACGACGTAGATTGCTGCTATACGTTCCTTACAAAATCGGCTAAGATTTAACAACGCTTTGAAATTGATAAAGATGTCACTTGCTATACGTTCCTTACAAAATCGGCTAAGATTTAACCGGATTTATGCGAAGTTTAAGGGATTTACGGCTATACGTTCCTTACAAAATCGGCTAAGATTTAACGACAGTATGCCAGTTTACAGTCCAGCGAGTGCTATACGTTCCTTACAAAATCGGCTAAGATTTAACTACTGACATGGAAGCTTTGAGAGAAAAGTTGCTATACGTTCCTTACAAAATCGGCTAAGATTTAACACCACTTTGGTTGGATTCTGGTCAATCGGAGCTATACGTTCCTTACAAAATCGGCTAAGATTTAACTTGCCAGCTTTCATCTTCTGCATTCTCGCCGCTATACGTTCCTTACAAAATCGGCTAAGATTTAACTGTTTTTTCATATTAGGTATGGAACGGTTGCTATACGTTCCTTACAAAATCGGCTAAGATTTAACTATACTGGTAACATACAACACAGAAAGGGAGCTATACGTTCCTTACAAAATCGGCTAAGATTTAACCTAAGTTTATCGCTGACCATCTACACCACAGCTATACGTTCCTTACAAAATCGGCTAAGATTTAACGGTCTGACTGGCACAAGCTACCAGGAACTCGCTATACGTTCCTTACAAAATCGGCTAAGATTTAACATGCATAGCGAAAAACCCTTGTACAGTAGGGATACAAGGGCTTTTTACTGTCTAAAAAACGGACAAATTTTCAGATTTCACCTTTTCTTCAATTGGTAAAGGATCACCTACCAATAATTTCATTTCACTGAATTGCTTTTCTGTCAAGACAAAGGCACGGACAGAACCCTTTTTAGGAACTACTCTTTCTAGAATCTGTATATATTTTTTCGCCATATCATAACCATTACATATTCGATAGTAGACCGAATATTGCATCATTACATAACCCTCGTCTAATAAATACTTCCGAAATTTTGTGGCTATTTTCCGCTCTTTCTTTGTTACTACCGGCAGGTCGAACATCACCATAATTCGCATAAATCTACTCATATTCGTGTGATTTAAGTGGAAGTAATTTCGGTAATTTTTGCGATCTTGTTGAATTAGAGCGACAACAGCTTGTAAAAGAAGACACGGTTTTTCGAACTGCATTCGTGAGAGTATGTACTTCATTATCAATTGAAACTTCCGTAAATAAAAGACTGACTAATTCTCTTTTATGTTGTGGAAGAAAATATCGCTCATCTTCTGATATATTTTGAGAAACCCATAAGTCAACGTATGGACGATAAGGTTCAATCAAGTCATCTGCTAAGTTAAAGGCATTCAACTCATTTTTATGAAAAACACCCAAAGCCGGCTCAAATCCATGTGCACATATATCTCGTGCAATTACTCCGCGAATAATTGCATATCCATAATTTAATGCCGCATTCTGAACATTTTCAACTCTTCTACTGAATCCTTCACCAAATAACTCTCGAAAGTAGATAAGAGCAGCCTGTGACTCACAATACGTGAAGTCACCTTCTGTAACAGAATTTGAAAGTCTCTTCAATTCCGCAACTTTACCAAGCCCATTCATCTCGAGGCAGCTCGCTTGATTCTCAATTTTTTGTCTAATGATTTTTTGCCACAATCGATTACGAAATCTTTTGGTTGTTTCCAATTGAACAGACAGGGCTTGCAATTTTCTTGAATGATTTCCCAAAGGCATCAGAACTGCACAGGGAATGTGTTGACGATTACAAGTATAGAGAGCAACTTGATTTTCTGCTAAAAATGAAATAGTAGGTGCCGTTAATGTCGTTTGGAGATTATCAATTACAACACTTTGGATATCAGTAACTGGAATCGTGTATTCTTCGCCTTGATTAATAACTAATTGTTTATTGCGAATGCTCAACTGCGCTGGGTTCTCGATGTAGATGTTGCGAAATGCCATTCTGCTTCCCCTTCTTTCCCTTGAAGGTTTGACGTTTCTTTTCTGTTACTTTATGGTAATCACCGAAGTAATCTACTGAATACTTCTCTAAATTAAGTAGATTTGCTATCCCTATACCTCTTCCTCTATATGAATTATCATGAGCTACAACTTGTATACTCCCAGTAAAAATATCAGCACCATAAAAATATCCGATGAAATCATATACGGTTTCATGAGGTTCTGGTTTTCTACCATTACTAAAAATTGGCTTAATGCCAGATTTTGTTTGGATATGTACCATATCTCGTGGATATAATGAAAATAAGAATTCTTCTTCGCGTGTTTCCATCCATTCACTATATGGTTTCAAAGCCACTACTGCTTTCTTCGGCAGCTCCGCCTCAACAGTATCTTTCACATAAATAGGCACAAACACATATTTCTTCGGTGTTTTAAACACATCAATTCGTACCATTGATCCATTATCTGCGGCAGAATTCCCTTTATCTAAAACAGCCTGCAACGTTGATTTCTGTACCATTTTCACTTTTCGGACTGTATGCTCATTGCCATTATGTTCATAACTGAAATCTCCATTAGGAAATGCCTTTGCTCCATCTCCACCGTGTTTCACTAACTCAGCGTGTAAAGCCTCATAAACAATTTTCCAACCATTATCAGCAGTTTTATAGAATTGCGCATTCCCAGAAACAATTTCGCCATTTTTATCAAGTTTCAACTTATCGAGCGATACTCGACTCAATGTTTTACCTTCATGCAACAATTTAGCCCCACGAATTGTTTCTAAATGTGCAGCCCCACTTACTTTTCTTCGCGGCATCCGTACAACAAATATTGGTTTCAACGCCTCTATCTCTTCAGGAGAATAAATTTTCCTAACTTCCTCATAGCCCTGTGCTTTAATCAACTCTTTTGGATTGTCACTCAAACGTACAACCAACTCTTTGCTAAACCCTGGCCAAGGTTGTGGAAAGTACTTAGAGAAAAGTTTTTCGTACTGTTGACGCTTTACGACAGAAAGCTTTTCAAAATCTGGATCTTCCTCTTCGTTATAAGCTTTCCAAAGCTCAGGATTATCCTTCACTTCTTGACGTCTACTATATAACGTTAGCATACGTGTTAATGCAGGAGTAACACATGCCACTACTGTTGCGTCAAGAGCATGGTGTTTATCTCCATCATCTCTTACTTTATTCAATCCCCACCGCGCACGTAGACGAGAGGTAATAACACCATTTCCGACAAAGACACGTTGTTTACGGTCTAAATTTTCAGAGAAGGTAATGTTTTGCTCGAAATAACTTCGGAGAAGTTTCGAGATGTACTGCGTATCTTGAAGATTACGTTGTTTCCAATCAGAAACGTCTTCTTTGCTAATTTTTCTTTTAAGAAGTCTCTCTCTCTTTTTGCGGTTCAGGATCGTACTGGCAATACTCTCTAGAGCAGAGACACGTAAAACATCATTTCCTAAATATTCCATTGGAAGGCGATTTCCTTTTTCACGATTGCACTTCGCTGAAGTTAATACCTTGTTGGTAAACGTATCGTCAAAGCACTTACTGTATGGAACAATATGATCAACATCATATTTGTAGGTAAATACTTCTTCTAAAGGAATTGCTATACCCGTATATAGATCAAGATTTCCTTGCTCTCGCCAAAGTTTTAGGCGTGTAATATTCTCTCCATTAACTGGAAATCCTAGTTCACTTAACTGTGCAGCAATTTTTGCATTTCGTGCTTTATTATCGTCTTGGATTTTTTTTATTTTCCTACGGTCATCAAAACTTCTACCTAATTCTCGCGCCAGTTCAATACTAATCGCATCAGGTTCTCCGTACTTACGAATAATTTGGTCTACGACTTTAATCGTTTTACTTACAGCCCGCTTTACAACGGGGTTCATAACATTCTCTTCAATGTAATCCCAGTCAATCCTGTTGTTACGGAAGTTATACCCAGCAGATGTTGCAGCATCACTATATACTTCTCCTAATTCTAAGAAGTTGATGATATTTTTCATTGCTTTAAACGACAAATTTCCGAATTTGTTAAAGGTTAACGGTAATAATTTATCAATTTGTGCATCGCTTAGATTCGTTCTTTCATGAAACTTTTCAATCCGCTTTTTATCACTTGAGTATTTTGTTAGAATATCAGCAATTTCGTCTCTTTCGCTTGTGGTTAAGTTAGCGAAATCTTCCTTACCGATTGCCTTCTTCAAATCATGATAAGGTTTTAGATGAATGAAGTTCGCATCCTCTGTTTTAGCTGCATCTTTTACACTGCCGTAATTCAATAGATTAAACCGAGCATATTCATTCAATTGAAGCATTTTTTTAATATCTTTGTAAGTGACTTTTTCCTTATCAAACGCTTTTTGTATAACGAGCAGACGATCTTCATGATTTAACGGTTTATATTCTGCTCCCATCATTTCTTGGACACGTAAATTATTCACCTTTGAGAGTAAGTCAAAATACTGGAATGTATAGCTCGCTTTTGGAGCGCGTTTTTCTTCTGGTTCAAAAGTACAGTTTCCCACCATTTTTTCAATTTGATCTCCGGCGAATGGGCTTTCTGGTCCGGGACCTTCATCAAAATCTCGTTGTTGGTTAAAAATCCCCGGCTCATTTTCATCTCCGATAAAACGTCTTATGAATGAATCATTGAGAGCAGTATTACCAAATTCTTGTTGTTTTTCTAAGATGAGACGAATTTCGTCCACTAATAAACTTCTTTCAGCGGTTCCTAAATACTCATATTCTTTATTACGTATATGATCCGAGTATTTTTCATCTTTGTAAAAATATTCACCAACGGTTCGATAATTCTTCTCTTCCAGTACTTGCTTTATTTCTTTAATCGCTGTAATAACTGGACCATTATCTTTATCTGTTAATTCTGATTTTCTATTCGACTTAAACCCGCGATGGCCTGCAAAAAAATATAAAATCCGGAACAACTCCTGATTGGATAGCAATTGATCTAAGGCTTCCGTACGAAGTTGATATACACTTCGTTCACCTACAGCAGTAAAGCTTTGCTTCATCTCTTCTTCCGTTAATAAACCACTCTCTAAAAACAATCTTTTTGTGCGATACTTGCGAAATTGCTTCCTACGATTTCGTCTGCGCATTCCTCTTTTTTCTCTTCGAGGAGCTGCCAACGATGCTCCTGTTTTTGGTTGCTCCGCTCTGTCAAAAATAACAGAATTAAGGAATTCAATGCGACACGGATTCCCCTCTGTATCCGTTCTCAAAATTGAATATCCAACAGACGCAATCCCAACGTCCAAGCCGATACGATAACCCATTTACTAACCTCCTTGTTTTTTATTTACGATTTAATCATAGCATAGTAATAAAATATTAAAAGCTACCCATTGTAATATTTTATTATTTCTTTTCTATATTTATTCTACCGATATTGTACAATTTTCTTACCGAGTCCATTATCTCTTTCCATGCTGCTTCTGCTGCGTAATAAAATTTAGACTGATAAAAAGACCATAATTTTCGTAAGGCTAAATTATTCTCTAAATTCGCTAAAAAATTCTTCGCCTTTTGAATAATATTCTCATCGAGAGTACTTTTATGCACGTTCATGAAGGAATAAATATCACAAGAGATTGCTGTTTCTAACTTCTCAGCAAGTAAGATTTCCATCATATTATAGTCCCATATCTCTATTTCATCTTATTCAAAGATTAACAAATAATTTGGAAATCATAATGTCTCCCGTTGTAAGGTCGACTTCTAATTATGAAATCCTTAACTCCAATTCTTCTTTATGCTTCATCTTGATTATCCTTTCGTACTAATATCGCACACAGAATTAGCACAAAAGTAAAAAAATGCAAAAAGATAACCCCACTCTCCGAAGAAAGTGGGGTTAGAGCTTTACAGGAGCCTGCCGAAGCAAGCCCTTTACTATACGTTCCTTGCAAAGTCGGCTAAAACTTTACATTTCTTATTCTAGCATTGTTTTACTCTTTTGCAAGGGCTTTATTCAAAATAATATAAATCAATTGTGAACTGCCGTTTTTCTACAACTTCGCCTGTTGCCTCGTCTTCCATCACAAAGTAATACTCATCCATGCTGCGGTATTCCCTGTTGGCAAAGACGAATTTCTCCTTGATGATGCGGTCATTTGGCGAATCGCTAGTTGAATCAGCTAGCAAAATCACCTCATTCGAAACAAGCTTCCCTTCGCTATCAACGAAGTAGGCTCTTACTGTGCGGGATAGCATTGTAGATGTTACTTTCTGCAGTTGTAGGAAGGAGAGGTGGGTCACCACATTCGTAATCCGATTCAGCTCCGTAATCAGTTGTACGCCGACTTTTGTCCTTGTGTCGCGTCCACGTTCAGCTTTCACTTTCAAAACAGGCACCATGATTTCTTGTGGCAAGCTGCCCCCATGGACAAATTTGTCACCAGAACCAGAAATCGCTAAGCGCATCGTTCCTCTTGGAATATGGGCAAATAAGTTAGGAGACGTGACTGCACCCACTTCAAAGGTATGCATGCCTTCAACCTCATCACTGTTTTGATCAAGATAAAAACGACGATTGTTGACAAGCGACTGCTCCATCTTAGCCGGTAATCTGTCAAACTTCATCAATGGATCCCTAGTATAGAGAAAGCCATGATCAGCGGTTATCAACAAATTAGCAGCGCTGATATTGTTTACCAATTTGTCGGCTAAATTGCGTAGTTCTTGCTTTGCAGTCTCAACTGCCGAAAACACGCGGTCTTCACTCGAGGCGTTGTCCCCCATCGCATCAATCGCATCGTGGAAAATGTAATAAACCTGTCCACCTACGAAAGCTTCGCGCATTTCAGATTTTGTCGCCTGTAAGATATCCCGGGCACGGAACGCATTTGCCTGCCCTTCTCCAAACTTCTTTTGCAAAATTTTTCGGCGATTTTCCAGGCCATGACTGTTCTGCCCATCCACCAGCACCTGATTGCCTTTATAGGAAAGCTCATCTTTCGGCAGCAAGCTGGCCATTCCCAAGGCTGTGTAGCTTGGAATTACCCCTTGCATCGCTTCCGTTTCAACGACATAGTAATGGCTGTCCCCCAGCTCTCTCGCCAGTTCCATCCCTGCTTCATAACGCAGTGCATCAGATATAATGACAATGATTCGTTTTTGATCCTTCACAAACGGTGCGACGTAAGTCTGATAGAAATCCGTCTGCTTGGTCGTCTCGGGTATGTCGATCTGCGGGGAATACCCAATGGCTTCTGACCATTTTTCAGCAAAATCATTCAAGAAGCCGTTCTTGTAGAAGTTTTCCACTTTTTCTTGTAGATGATGATAATGGTCAGAAGCATTCGTCAGGCGGTCATAAGCCAAATAGAAATAGCGGTAGTTTTGGTCAATCTGGAAGTAGTGATTCTTGTAGCCAGACCATAAGAAATCCTGCTCAGTGTCAACTGTCTGTTTCTCCCAATTGTCCACACCTTTGAAGAGCCTTACCGCCGCAAGCAAACCTTGGTAAGCCCCCTTGAACTCCATTTGCCAAAAAGTGTTCCTTCTGCTTAAAATCAATTTTTCCAACGCGTCATAAGAAACAGTGGTAGAAAGCAAGGTTTCAGCAATCGCTTCAGAAAGATACTCATCCATCTGGCGGAAGGCGTCTGACAGTGCCACAAATTCCAACGGTTTCCGCTTCAAGAACTTCGAAATTTGCAGTTCGACAGCGACATAATCCGCCACCACAGCATATTCTTCCTTTCCTTTGGTTTGATTCATCCAACGGTTCAAAAAGACGACACTGTTGTTTTTTGGTTCCATGTCCCATGCTTGCCAGTTAGCCGGAATTTTTCCTTCCAACTCAACCGACAGTTTCGTTACAAAAATGCTCAGTAGAAATTCCCGCACCGTTGGAGTGGTTTGCTTATAATGGTACTTTTGCTTAGCCATTTCCCAAAATTCAGCCTCACTGGCAAACTTCTCGATTTGGGTCCAGCCTTCCCTTCTGCCTTGCGATTCCTCTAAGAAGAGCTGCTCACACAGCACCGAGAAGCTTAACTCCTTCACCCGCGCCAAGACACAAAACATGGCCAAAGACAGTTTATCAAAGGTCAGATTGGACTCGTGCACCACTAAATCCCGGAACTCTTTTTGCCTTTTCTTGTTTTGGAAAAAGCTAGCGTGGTTTTGGAAAAATAATTCACTTTCCCGGTTCGTCATCCCAATTTCATCCATCAACGATGCCATCGCATCCATCTTGAACTCTTCCCCGTACAAGTAAATATCAATCAAAGGGTTTTGCAAATCATGCGGCCGGCCGGTATCAAAGTACAACAGGAAAGAAGCATCCGGATGGGCTTTTTCAATCTGGTATTTGGTCCAGATGAAGTTGGAATCCGTCACCTTGATTAGTTGAACACCTTCAAACTCATAAGCATCCACCTCTTCCTTGTACAACTGGCTTTCGTCATACCAGAAAATGATCCGCCGCGACTTTTCTGGCATTGGTTTCTCTAATAACAGGCGTAACTTCGCTTCTGCTTCGTACATCCACTTACCTCCCTTACGAATCAACACTGAAAAACAGTAGTCCTACAGTTTCTCCAATAAATTCATTTTAGCGGCTTTCCCAGTCCGGGCATTCTTCACCGGAATGTTTTGGAACTTCTCATAGTTTACTTTTACCCCGTCATCCAAATCAAGGGCAATGTATTGGTCCGCCAAGTTCTTCAAAATCAAATCGTAGTCCCGCAGTTCCTGTAATTGCTTCTGGTATTTTTCCAAAGCTTTACGTGCGTTGGCGACATCCCGGTTGGAAGCTGATCCATCAATAATGGCCTGCATCTGGTTGGATAGTTCCGTTAACGTATTCGTCAAAGGAAGCACATACTCCGTCCGCACACGCGCCAACATCGTTTCATCATAGCGATGCAGGTAGAAAATCCCTTTGAAGGCCTCCAGTTTTCCACTTGTCAGCTGCCAATAAATCGGACGGTTTTGATAAATTCGTTTATGGTCTTTGAAGAAGTCTTTCATAAAATAACGCCGGATTGTATCCCGCGATGATTCACTACCCTTCATGCCCAGTGCTTCAGCGATGAAGAGGAGGTTCTCCTCCAAAGTTTCCTCACCGTAAATCAGTTCCACCAGTTCCGTAATACGCGTGACAATGTCGTCGTTAAAGTAATCCTCATGGGTAAGCGGGATAATATTATCCGTATCCGGCTGGTACTTCTGATAACGACTGCGGTCAAACTCGCCGCCTGCGAAGATTAGACCTGGTTCGTCTAGAGAGTAACGGCCGAAGATGATACCGACTAGGTAGGAGAGGAAGCTTTTTACATCTTGTTCTAGATTTGCTTTGCGGATGGTTACGTCTTTGTCTTCTACTTTAGGTGTTAGTTCGTCTTGTAAGCCATAAATGTCGATGAAGATACGGTTCAATTCTTCTTCGTTGGACTTTAATTGGTTAAAGTTATCGTCCACTTTTGTTTTCCAACTTTCAAATGATTGCTGAATTGAATTAGCTTCCTCTTTATCAGTAAAGAATGGATGCTCTTGGAAATTCCATGAAGTTTCATATGAGTCCCAATCAAAAGTTGAGATATTGATATTCTGTTCTATTAATTTTTTTAACTGAAGGTTAAAATAATTTTTATTAACAGGAATTTTGTTCAAATCTCCCGGTAAATATGTTAGTGAACTGTTAAATACATTTAGTATATAGCTTCCGACTTTTGAATTTAGCACCCCAAGAGTATATTGAAGAAAATCATAATCCTTAGAAAATAGAGCTGGACCTTTATTATTATATAAATATCCATCCCCTAAAAATCTAACAGTAATATCTCCGCTAGTAAGATAAGTCCAAGTTATGGCAGCTTGATTCAAATATTTATCCATATAAACTGATGAGTTTTTAAAAGCTTTCAAATCACTCCCATTGCTTCCCCATTTTACAACGTATTCAATATTTCCATACCACTTTCTGCTTGCTCCACCTTTTGTTATGAATCTCCATTTTATTAGCTCATCTTTTTGACTTAACAATCCTACTTGCCATCCGTTCACTTCAAACCACATTCTTAAAAACTGTTTATCATCCCCTGTTTTTATTCCTTCAATCGCTTTCCCATAAGAATCAATTTTTTTTGAATCAAATAACATGTAAAAATCTAATGGTACCCAATAAGATATTGGATTTCCTGGTACTTTTTTAAATTTATCTTGGGAGACAATATGGTAATTATTTACTTTTGTAAATTGTTTATTTTTTTCTTTCATAGCATAATTCACTAGTCTTAAATAGGTACCTTTGTAATTGTTAATCTGTTGATTTTTAATTATGAATGAAACACTTTGAACAACTTCTCCACCTACTTCAGGAAAAGTTCTAGTACCTGTATGTAGCATCCCTATAATTGTAGAACAACCTAAAACTTTTATTCTTAAGTTTTCATATGATTTTAGAAACATCCATGTTTGTTGGTTAATCATCGAACAATAATAATCTTCTTTAGTTAAGGAGAGTTCAACTTCCATAAACACCGCAAATAAATCAGCCTTACTCATCGGATAATGCTTCTTTACATACTTACTTAACTGAGCACTCATCCCCCCACTCCCCATATAAGGAGGATTCGTGACGGTCACATGGTACTTTTGAGCCAGAAGTCGATACTGATGAATCAACTGCTCAATATAAGGTACTTCATACTCTAAGTATCCTCGTGCGATGATGTCTTTGAATGAAATATCTTTGATATCCTTAATAGCTTGTTCAATAGTATCAATATCAACAGGAGTTAACTTAATAATCGAACCATATAATTTGGCATCACGGAAGTTTAGGTATAACTTTTCAAGTTCCTGATTTACTTCCTCCAAATTCACCAATTCGATATTTTGAAACGTAGGAAGGCCATTACTTTCCTCAAAACCAAGTAAGTTCAGTTTCACTTCCCGATCAAAGAACCGGCGATCGTATTGGCGGGCTTTCATCACAAGGACAAAAGCCGCAAGCTGGGATGCCCGTTTGTCGATATCTAGTCCGTACAAGTTTTTACTCAATATTAGCGATGGGATTTCTCTTGGACGATAGCCTTGTTCCAAATAAATTTCTCGCATCACATCAAACGCTTCAAGTAACATATGTCCCGATCCCATACTCGGGTCCATGACCTTGATTTCTTCTGGGTTGATTGGTGTGCCTTTCAGTGCTTCCAGCTGTTCAATAACCTCATCCGGTTGTTCTGCATCTTCTACGTAGTACGGCAGGTGTTCGCGCAGATTGGAATTCGTATAGTCTTCCAACCATAAACGTCCCAAAGAGTTACCTACCAAATACTGAACAATCCATTTTGGAGTAAAGATTTGTGTAGCTGCACCAATTTCATCTTTACCGATTTTATTTTTACTCAAGTTCGCAAAAATCCGGTCTTTTTCTTCGGAAATATAGTACTGGTACAACCAGCCAATGATTTCAATCTCTTGCCAGTCTGCTTCGGGGATGTCCTGTACCAAGCGGTCAATGAAGCCGTTCTCCCGCAGCAAGCCATCCGGCAACAATAAATATAAGTCCCGCTCAACTTCTTTAAAGACTTGCGGGATTTTGTTTTCTAACTGGCGGCTTTGTTTTTCAATGATGTATTTGAATAATTGCTCAGTATTGTGTTCGTCCTGTAATCGATAAACCAGCTCACGATTTAATGCCAATTCCTCAATCAAATGACCTACTTGCGTCACGGCATCCGGCTCTTTTTTCCCGGGTGTAAGCGATGAGAGGATGCGCATTTGAATCGGCAGGTAGTCATGGACCTCCATGAAACGCAAAGCAACGAAACGGTTAAACCAAGTGTAAATAGCTTCTTTCATGGTCTCATGGTAGCCAGCAGTTTCTACTCTTCTGAGTAAGTGTTGGTAATCCTTGGCCATTTCATGACCAAAAACTTGTCCGTTTATGATGATCCCGTCATCAAGTGGCTTGCTTTTTTGAATGCCTTCTGCGGTGATTCCTAGATTGGCGGCCTGTACAATGACGAGATTGGTTAACTCTTCCCGTGCGCGCAAGGCAAAGTTCTTTGCGGCTGTCTTATCCATCTAATCCCTTCTTTCATTTAAAAGAGCTAAGCACGATGTCTTAGCTCTCCTTGTCTAGATAAACTGAATGTACTTATCGTCTTTCAGCTTAGCTCTTAATTTGGTATGTAACTCAGTCATGAATTGTTCGAGTTCTGCTTCGTTCTTAATTTTGTATTGGCTGTAAGGAAGAACTTTGTCAATATCGACTAGAACAGGACTTGGCTCGTGAATGATTGGAGCCGGAGTAGGTTCAGGTATCGTTGACACCTCTACACTCGCTGGCTTCACTTGTTCACGTGCAAGTCTTTCTCTTGCTTCCCGTTCCCGTTTTCGTTGCCTCTCTTCTTCCAGTTCTGCAGATACACGGTTAATTTGGCTTGAGAGCTGAATTTTTACATGTTCGATTTCTGCGCTAACCGCACTGATGTCTTTCAGTGTGTTTGCTTCCCCTATTTTACGGCTGAGGTCTTCAAATCGATTTCTTAGGATGCGGGTGAAACGTTCTTTCAAGGCGTCATCATGCTGGATAGCGTTCACCAAAATTTCCCGTGTACGCTCTAATTCAGCTTCCAGAGGCTCGACTTCGCGGCTGACTTCCCGGCTGATGGCATCTTTGTATTGCTTTACTAAGTTTGGTAATTCCACCACATACTGATAAGGGCGAGCCATCTTGACAATGTCCGTGATTCTTTGGCCGGCTTCCCGAGTTTCTTCCAATTGAATCATCGTTTGGTCATTGACGAATCGTTTTTGAATGCCGTATGCATCATCGAAGATTTGTTGGTTGTATTCAAATAAGTTTTTAACATCCAAATATTCTTCATAGTCATCCCGTAGGTTGTCAGCTTCATCCACCAAAGCGGCAAAAAATTGGTTGGTTTGTTGGTGGCGCAGTACCTTTTGGATGTCCTCTAAATACAATTTGACTTCCTTCTCACCAGGATAGTAGCGGTGACGATAGTTTTCCAACATCTGTGTCAACTCTCTCGTCAAGCGTTTGAATCGTTCACGGATTTCATTCATCAAGCTGTCTTCCCTTGTCTCGACAGGACTGTAGCCAAACAAGTCTTTCACTAGGCGTTTCGCCTCGCGCACGAGCTTCTCATCCAGCACTTCCCGTTTTTCCACAATGATGCGTTCTTGGGAGTCCCGATTGCTGATTTGGCGGTCAAAGACTGGATCATCCACCCTCACCGTATTTTGGTTAGACTTCAGGCTAAGCTTTTCGACTTTCATTAAGCGAATAATGGAAACAAGAATATCCTCCATCCGCCAGCCAAATGGTTTAGCTGTGAATTCTTGGATGATATTCCAAAGTGTCATAGTAATTTTCCGCTCGTCCTGACGGTAGATGTAGCGCATAATTTCATCGGTCGCCAAGTGGTTCGGATCGGATTCTTCAATGTCCAGCAGATCAATCGTATTTTCTCGGATAACTGCAGGATAATCATCCCGACGGTAAAACTTCTTGATGTAAGGTACGTTCGGATAAAGGTTCATCACCAGCTGCCTCAAGCCCGTTTCAATCGTGGCGCTTGGACTGGAATGCGTATTGTTTGGTACCTCTGCCCCGTAAACATAAATGCGGGCATGTTGCAGTGCGTTCTTCAATTGCAACTGTACCGAGTCTGTCAGCTTATTGCGATCACGTTGCTTTTTCTGCAGGATGTCCTGCTCTAAATCGGAACGGCTCCTTGAGGAATAAGTACGGAAATATTGATCAATCTTCATGATCATCAGCATATCATCATAAAAGGTTCCAGTAGCATCTAACTCTACAATCACTTGATTCTCACGGCTAGACAATTGAAGCAACAGTTCCGGTACTTGATAATAATCGGAGTAAGGTGTAATTACACGCACACCCATCTCCGCATTCGCCATGCTGATGACTCGGTCGTCAATCCAACGTGAAATGTCATAGGTATAATTAATGTTCTTCTTATTCTCAAATGGATAGTAAGTATATTTCTTCATATCCAGGATATCACTGAATACAATCTCACCCAAACGGTTTAATAGATTAGATGTAGGCACATCTATATTCACGATTTCACGATTGATATCTTGTTCTTCGTTCGTCAAAAAGGTGTACTCCAAGCCGTTGCGCTGGACGAGATATTCTTTTACAAGGCGGTTCAGTGATGCTTCCACTTCTTTACTAAAGGTTAGACGATCTTGATCTAATGTCGTTAACATCAAAGTTGTAATATTTTCAACGTTCGCCGTAATGCCTTCAATGTAACGAATTAAAAAGAGTAGCTTTAATACTTCTACATCAAAGTCATTTAGACTGTCATTGTTTTCCGCTTTGATAACAGTCGAGCGTACACTATAATCCAAACTACGATTTAAGTTTTCATAAAATGCTTGGAAGGGAATGAGAGTACCCATTCCTTCTTCTTTGTACTGTAAGATAGCAAGCTGAATGGTTCCTAGTAAGTTCCGCTCACCAGTTGAAACACTTGTACCTGCTAAGCCATGACGACGGATTTCTTCCAATACTCTTTGTAACAAAGAAACTTGGTACGGTATCAACGGATAAAATTCATAAAAGTCATTCGGTTCGTCGTATTTTCTCAATGTCATTGTATCGTTCGAAAATGATAATTTATTTCGTAACATTGCTTGTGTTCGTTCATCATAAACGATTTGCAAGGTTTCGTTGCCGACATCACTTTTTGAAAGCAGCCGCTTTTTGATTACTTCATCTGCATTCGCAGAACTTAAACTCAAACGAGTCGCAAAACGACCTTGAATCTTTGAAAAATCGTCTGAAGAATTTTTATCTTGCTCCAAGCTCACCAAAGATTGCTGACTAGTAACCACTACCCAAACCTTGCCCTTAGTGAAACGACCTAAATCTTCTACGACAGTCTGTAATTCTAGCATGAGCTCCTTGTTATCGGAGATATACTGTCCCATTTCGTCTACCATAAAAATAAGGCGGAAATTTTTGGGTTTTTGATCGACATATTTTTTGATTCTTCTCGCTAAAGATTCAGAACTGACATCGTAATTTTCTTCACCATTGGTTATCCAACGACGTGCACTATCCTCACTCATATCCGTAGTTTCTACAAGTGCCTCGATTATTTCATCTTCATTATAGAAGACCTCATCTCGTCCATCTTCCCATGATAAGCCAGCTTTTTCTTCGAAACTACGCTTGAACGCTTCATATCGCCCATCACTATCTAAGATTTCCTCTAGATGTGCCATCCATGGAATCGTTGGACTGTAGCCCCGATATTCATTGAATACTTTATTAAACACTTTTACGATTGCTAATTTCTGTTGCTTGGTATTACTTCCGGATTTGGAGTCAATATTAAAGAGAATTACTTCATTCTCATTGTCACTAACATCTTTCATTTTTTCATACGTTTTAACTGCTGCAATCTTGTCTTGGAAATAATCAATCGGTTTCTTTCCACCAACAATCATCCCACTATCCAGTAGATAAGAAAGAATTTTTAAGAAGTGAGATTTACCTGAACCAAAGAACCCTGAAATCCAGACCCCCATACGATCTGTTGGCGCTCTAAAGGATTCATTAAAAGCTGTAAAAAAAAGCTCCAAATATTGCTCCAGCTCGTCCGTTACGACAAATTCATCTAATTCTTGCTCGACTTTCTCTTCTTCTTTATCATCAATTACGACAACTGCTTGTATTTGGCGTTCTATATCTTTTTGAAATAAATCCTTTAACTTCATAGTCCTCTTACCTTTCTACAATCCGGAATGCCCGGTAATAGTTATCATCATGATAGATGTCAAACAACTTCAACGTATTATTCTCGAATTTTCCTGGATAAAGCATAATTACTGATTGGTCTTGAATGACGCTTTGTAAACTATTAAGAATGATATGAGAACGCAAAATCGGAAATGCCTTTCCAATGCCAGTAAGCACGACAACCGCATCCGTTTCTAGATGTTGTTTTATATACTGGATAATTTCGTCCCGTTCTGTCGCAATTTTCAGTCCCTCTTGCATCTTCTGAATAACCTTTTCACTGCCGACCTTCTGTTCTTTCTTGAAGTTTTTTTCCATATATCCTCTTTGTTCAAAGAAATAAAGAATGATTTCATATAAATCAAAGACTTGAAAATGAATACTCGGTCTATTTTTTTCAACAAAAGATAGTAACTTGGGAATTTCTTGACGTACTGTTAATTCGTCTTTAGGATCATAATCAAAAATGTAAAAATTTAACTCATTGCCAATCCCTTTATTTTGAAAAAAGTTTGGCTCTAATAAGCTTTCCTTTAACAATTGCAATCTCTGTTCAGTCGATTTCATAAAAACCTCCTAACACAATTTCAGCAGCAGGCTGAAACCCTTTTTCTTTCAGATAATTTTTTGTTTTTGGTGAGATAACTAGTCGCTGGATTTTTTGTTCTGAATCTAATGCTCCCGCTTCTTTCAAGGTTCGTATGTAAGTACCCGCCAATTTTAATATTGTATTCATTGACCAGTTCATAGAACGGTCATCTTTTTCAATTTGAATTTCAATAAAACGAATGACTTCCTTCTTGGTTATTTCTTGATGAAAGGTGAGTAACTTATCTAAATACACAGCACGACAAAATTCGCGAAAAAGCTTATCAACCTGCAGGACACCGTAAAAAACGAGTGCTTTTGAGGATTGGTTATCTTCTTCTTGAATCTGGTTTCGTGCCTCTTCATCCAAATGTAAAAGTCTATATGAAATCTCCTTCCACACTACTTTTTGCATTTCAACAGAAGTTTGCTGCAAAACATTTTCCTCGTATACTAAGCGTTCAACTTCTTCCAATGATAAACCTTCTAATAACAACATATTTACTCGCTTTGTCTCTTGATATCCTAACGCACAACGATTGATATGAGTACGATACCGTAATTTATTTTCCATTTTAATCCTCGATTTCTGTAAGGAGTTCTTCCTTATTATCGTACCACTGAAATCATAGAATCAAAAGCTACTTTTGATAACTAATGGTATCTTTCTATCTTATTTTACAATAAAACGTACTATTAAAAGTGGAATTTATCACACATCTCATATAACTGAAATTTTCCCCAACACAAAAAAACGATCCACTCAAAAGCAGATCGCTCTTTCCATCACGCTTGCACACTAACTTCCCTTTTTACCACATACACTTCATCATCTATTCCAGCTGCATATGGCTGGGTAGAGATAACTTCGAGTTCAATTCCCAGCGCACTGACAATATAACGCGTTTCTCTCCCAAGGAATTGTTTATCTTTAATGCGCGCCGGGATTCCCGCACGGTGATCATCGACTGACGATAGCATCAGTTCTTCAGGGCGGATGGGATAGATTTGCTTCACTTTAAAATCTTCCGTTACACCATCTCCTTGCCAAGTGATGGTCTTGGCATTTTCTGGATGGAACTGATTTCCTTTCCATTCTCCTTTTACGAGTACCGCTTTGGAGACAAAATCTGCGACAAATGGTGTTTTGGGCGAATGATACAAATTATATGGGGTATCAATCTGTTCGATTCTTCCTTTATTCATGACAATGACTCGATCAGCTAGCGCCATCGCCTCTGCTTGATCATGTGTCACATACAGGATGGTCGCCTTGGTAAGACGGTGAATTCTTTTGATTTCTTGAATCATCACTTGTTTCAAGTGAGCATCTAGAGCACTTAATGGTTCATCCATCAACAACAACTTCGGCTGTGAGACAATGGCTCGGGCTAGTGCGATACGTTGTTTCTGACCGCCAGATAGTTCATGTGGATAGCGTTTCTCGAACCCATCCAACTCCACCAATTGAAGTGCTGCTTCAATCATTTCCTTGTGCATATGACGCTCAAAGCGTTTCTTGTTTTGCGAACTTTTCAGCGGATAGGCTAGATGCTGTTCAATATTCATATGCGGCCAAAGGGCAAAGTGCTGAAAGACCATTCCGAGCTGCCGCTCTTCAACTGGAATGGTTGTTTGACGATCGTAAAATATATCTTCGCCAAACTGAATCGTGCCGCTGGTTGGCTCAATAAACCCTGCAATGGATCGTAAAAGCGTCGTCTTCCCGCATCCAGACGGTCCGAGAATCGCGATAAATTCATTCTCTTCAATTGAAACATTAATTTCATCAAGTGCCTTTGTTTCCCCAAAATGTTTTGATACTTTTTTGATGCTCAGTTTACGCATGCTTTTTCATCTCCTTTTGTTCCAACCGGCTACGGATGAGGACGAGAGCCATAATAAAAATGGTTAACAGTACCGAGTAGGCTTGTGCGATTTGATTATCTCCACCTGTTTGTAAGTTAAAAATCGTTAATCCGACTGTTTTTGAGTCCGCTGCTATCAGCAGAGAGGACAGTGTTAGTTCCGTAAAGGCGCTAGTAAACATCAGGAATGAACTAGCCAGCACTTGATTTTTAATAAGAGGAATGATGATTCGCGTCCATTTTTCCCATCTTTTAGACCCTGAAATCATCGCTGCTTCTTCTAATTCTACGCCCACACTCAACAACGCTGTATTGCTCCCTCTTAGAAGAAGCAACACATACCGGGTAACATAGGCAATAAACAAAATCCAAATTGTCCCGTATACATTCGGCACTTTACTCCAGTAGAAAATCATGCTGAGTGCCAGGACGATGCCTGGTGTAGAAAAGGTAAGGGAAGCACCGATTTCAATCGGCAAGGTTGCCCCTTTATCAATTCGTTGTTTGTAATACATGACCCATATACTGAATCCGATGCAAACGACGATGGACAGAATCGTTAGCCAAAAACTGGTCAAAAAGCCTTCATACATGGCAGGCGTTTGGAAGATAAACTGATAGTTATCCCACCCCATCTTAGTAGGATCAAAAATGGAACGAGAGTAACCAGTTTGCAGTGACGAAAAGAACATCACAACCAGAGGAACCATGTTCATGACTACCAGAAAAAGAATGGACAGGAATTCCGCAAAGCTGCGTTTCCTTTTCGTAAAATGGATTCTTGGTGAATAGTCCACTCGTGAAGAATCCAAGACAACAGATTTCCGTAACACCCACCACTGAATCCCAATTCCAATAAATGCGAGCATCGATAAGAAAATGGACAACACGGCTGCTTGATTGAAACTATTTGGACCAAACCCAATTGCTTTTTCATAAATATAGGTACTGAGAACAGTAATTCCAGCCGGCGACCCTAGAGTTGCTGGAATTGCAAAGTTATCAATAGAACTTAAAAAAGCTAAAATAATGCCACTGACTAAAGCCGGTCGGACACTTTTGAAATTAATCTTCCGCAAGGTCTCTTTTAAACGATACCCCGCTACTTGAGAAGCCCACTCTTGCTCCTGAGGAACCTTTCTAAGAATGTCGACAACATTCAAATAAACGAGCGCGGCATTACTCAACCCCAAGACAAAAATAATTCCGGTCAGAGAATACATATTGACCGCTGGGAGATGTACCGTACGTAACAAGTGGTTAACCGGGCTGTTTCCAGAAAAAACAACGGTCCAAGAGAGGGTAACCACGTAGCCGGGAATAACATAGGGGAGAATAATGAGTAGCTCAATGAGTCTCTTGAATCTCACATTCGTATACGCAACTAGTACGGCATAACCAATTCCCAGTACAGCCGCAATCAGGGTCGACCATACAGCAATTACTAATGTACTTTGAATTGCTTGGATCGTCCGTCCAGACTCAAATAGGGTCGTGAAATTGTCCACCCCCCATCCTCCATCTGTCTCTAAACTCATCTTGAATAAGGTGAGAAGTGGGAATAAAAAAATAGCAAGCCCTATAAATAAAAATAAAACACGATAGAAAGTTGGCTTTACATTTGACATAGGATCTCCTTATAAAGACAGAAGAATGCGTCGGATTGCTCTACCCGACCCATTCTTCCCTCGTTCTTATTCTTGGCCGAACATTTCTGCAAATTGTTCTTTATCTGCTTCTCGGGTTTCCATTACTTTGTTTTCATCAAACGCGATTGGCTCGATCTCATCTGCTCCGCGCATTCCTTCAGGAGCAGCAACTCCTTCGCGTACTGGAGTATATCCCATTTCTGAGGTGACACTTTGTCCCTCTTCTGAAAGAATATAGTCTACAAAGTGTTGGGCTAATTCGGCGTTTTCAGAACCATTGATGATTCCAATAGGTTCCGTTACATAAAGAACCCCTTCTTCTGGATAAATGAATTCAATAGGCGCTCCGTCCAGACGAGCACGGTTGGCCATGTAATCAACCAGCATCCCAATGCCTTCTTGTCCATTCAGCAATGCATCACGCACTGTCCCATTCCCTTGTCCGATAAATACATCGTTTGCTTTCATTGATTCATACCAATCCCACTGTATCCCTTCTTGTTGGGTGAGGATGGACAGGTTTAAGGAAGCAGCTCCTGAATAGAGCGGGCTTGGCATCATGCTTTGGTCACGGTAAGCTTCTTCGGTCAAACTAGAAAAGCCAGTGATTCCACTCGGATCCACTAGGTCTGTATTTACCGCAATTCCTGTGGCGATGATTTTTGTTCCTGTGTATAAATGTTCTTCGTCTCTGTACTCAGCAGGAATCGATTCAATTTCTGGAGATTCATAGGGTTGTAATAAATCTTCTTCTGCTAATCCTTCAAAGGTGAAGCTATCAGAAACAAGTAGCGCGTCTGCTAAAATATCGCCTGTTTCCTTTTCCGCCATGACTTTTGAAATCACTTCTTCTGTCCCGGAACGGAATACATTCACGTCAATATTTGGGTAAGCCTCATTAAAAGATGCAACAAGTTCGGCGATATCTTGTTCAGGTTGGGATGTATACAGGGTAAAGGAACCTTCTACATCGGTTGCAGCTGCTACTTGATCTTTTTCAACTGCTACACTTTCACCTGACTCTACTTCTGCGGGTTCTGTTGTCCCACATGCTGCAAGTGTAAAAGCCGACATTCCAATCGCCATCCATTTATTCCATTTCATTAATAATTCTCCTCCAAATACATGATATTTTCTTTTAATAATTGTTTTTCTAATCCGGTATCCATTCCTTCTATTACAATTGGCAATCCCGTGCTTACTATAACGGATTTGAGTGCTTGATAATCTAGATCCCCTTCAGCCAACTTTGTATGATAAGTACTGCCCTGATGGTTACTAATGTGTAGTTTCCGTATTCGTGGTAGATGGAGCAGGTACTCTTCAATCATGGCTTCGTCCTCACAGTGTGCTAAGTCGAGCGTTACATACATTTCTTCCCACAGATCTCCAGCAACGCGCTCGAGTGCTTGTCGAGTAGTAACAAACTCTCTGCCAATCGGCTCCATAATTTCAAACGAAATGGGTTGATTACAGGCATTCGCATAACTCATCAATTCCTTCATAGATTCATAAAGATATTGATCATACGATTCTACATCCAAGTGAATCGACATTCGCCCTGGATGAATGGTCACGTCCTTCGCTCCGATTGATCGAGCGAAATCAATCGACTTCTTCGTCTGCTTGATGGCTACTTCTCTGACTTCAAGTTGCAGGGAGGATAAGTTTAAGTCCCAACTGAAGGCATGGACAAAGACTTCCCGCTTGTATTTCTTAATCAATGACTTTATCTCTGAAGTCGTCGTTCCTTGAAATTCTACTTGTTGATGGAAGATTTCAACACCTAAGTGATGCTCTTTTGCAGTTTGGAAAATTTCTTCCATTGAATGATTCCACATTAACGGCGTGGAAAGATAATAGTTTGTCATCTTGCTTTTCCATCCACTCCCTTCTCTCAACAATATTTATTATAGAGGACGAGTGTAAACTTGCTGTAAAGAGTATGTTAAATTTCCCCCAAGCCATCTATGTCTCTGTTTCTCTATGATATGATGTGAAAAAAGAGCAAAGAAAAGAGGGATTTGATGGGAAAGCATCATTACTTTGAAGAGATTGTAAATTTTCGTGATATAGGGGGGCACAACACTAGAGCCGGCCAGTCATTGCAGGAAGGACAACTCTTCCGGTCAAGCATGTTGTTCGGACCAACATCACACGATCAAGAAAAGTTTAAGAAACTGGGTATTCAAACGATCATCGATTTGCGTTCTCCTAAAGAAATAGCTCGTGAGCCAAACCCCTATGCGGAAGCTGTGTGTGTTTATCAAGCAGTGAATTTAAGCGGGAACACCGATGCTGGTCGAAGTGCAGAGTTGGCGAAGAATGCGGAGGAAAATCCTTATTTCATGAGTGAGCGCTACCTGGAATATGTCGCTTCAACTGATCGGATTGCCGAAGTTTTCCGGATTATCCTAGCTCAAAAAGCACATCCTATTGTCATCCATTGCAGTGCTGGAAAAGACCGGACTGGAGTAATTGTCTATCTGCTTCTCCAACTACATGATGTGCTCTCAGCAGAAATTATCGCTGATTATCAAGTGTCTTATACCTATATCAAGCATGACCAACGAATATTACGAGCAGAAAACAATTTGAATATTTATATTTCTCATCCTGAGATAATGGAGATATTCCATACTCAATTTTTGGAGAAGTATGGCAATGTGGAGAACTATTTCTTACAGATAGGGATGAATAAGGAAGAAATAAACGGTCTTAAGAAGCTACTATTATAATCCTCTCCATTGACATCCCCGCCCTGCCCATTTAAACTATTCTAGTTGTCACTGCTCAGCCACTAGAAAACGAGGAAATTCATGAATAAAAAATGGGTACGAGTACTTCTTTCATTTGTCGGTGTTCTGTTAATTGGTTTATCAATCGGTGTTTCGCGGTTGGCTGATTTAGGAACGGATCCTTTTACTACTTATAATTTAGGATTAAGCAATTTTTTTAATATTCAATTTGGAACGTATATGATTATTTCAAACGCAATCGGTTTGGTTCTGGTTTTCCTCACCGCTAAACACTTAATCGGCATCGGAACACTGTTTAACATTATCATGGTCGGGTATGTTTCTGACTTTACGGTAAACCTCTTGTCAGCACAGTTTGGTGAGATTGATTCGCTTGTCTTACGGATTGTTTTGGGCGCAATCGGGTTGTTGGTTTTGGCAGTTGGAGCCTCCCTATATATTGTTGCGGAACGTGGGGTGGCGCCGTACGATGCGCTGCCGGTTATTGTGGAACAAAAATCGAACGGCCGTATTTCTTTCCGGGCTGCTCGTGTGATTTCTGATATTCTCTGTATCGGGATCGGCATCTCCCTTGGCGCAACTTTCGGTGTAATCACGATTGTGTCTGGTTTCTGTATGGGTCCATTGATGCAGGTCTTCCGTACTCTTTTCACCAATAAACTTGCGACATTTGAGGAAGACACATTTGTTATTCAAGAAGAAAGCTAAATAATCCTGAGCTACCCATTTTTGACTCAAAGTGGGTAGCTCAGAAATTTTTTCTCGCTGAACTACCCATTTTCCACCAAAATGTGCCATTTTAGATGGATGTTTCTTCATCTTGACTTCTACTCTTCTACCACTTACACTAAAATAGAAATCAACTTCAATATTCTTACAAAAATACAAAAAAGAGGAAGATCATGAACATCCAACGCGTTAGGCTGCTCCTTTCATTTGTCGGTGTTCTCTTTATTGGCTTAGCGATTGGACTTTCGCGGGCGGCTAATTTAGGGACGGATCCTTTTACCACTTTCAATGTCGGCTTAAGTCATTTTTTTGGTATTCAGTTTGGCACGTATATGATTCTCACAAATATTGTTGGGTTGATTTTGATGTTCTATACAGCGCGGAACCTGATTTACATTGGGACTTTTATGAGTATTATCTTGGTCGGTTATATTTCGGATTTCGTAGTATCCATCCTGTTTCATCAGTTTGGGAACTTGGAGTCTCTCCTTATTCGAGGAGTATTGGGTGCTTTAGGGATTGTCCTCTTGGCATTTGGGGCTTCTCTCTACATTGTGGCGGCACAAGGAATCGCACCTTATGATGCACTGCCGGTTATTGTGGAATCTAGATCAAAGGGCCGGATTTCTTTCCAGACAGCTCGAATTGTTTCGGACATTGTTTGTATCACGGTCGGTTTCTTATTCGGAGCAACAGTTGGTGTCATTACTGTGATTTCTGGATTCTTCATGGGACCATTGATGCAATTCTTCCGTACCCGTTTCACGAATACTCTTCAATCTTACGTAAAAAAGTAGGCTGCCACTAGGGACAGCCTACTTTTTTGGTTCTATGTCAAATAGTGTTGGTGGACCAAATGAAAGTCAAAGCGAAGACTAACTCGCTTTGGCTTTTTCTTTTTCTTCTTGTCGGCGCTTTTCCTCCTTGTAATGGAGTGCCTTCGGCTCAAATTGGCTCGCAGTCAGG
>NZ_JARBEA010000034.1 GCF_028863945.1 Jeotgalibaca caeni
TCGTTCATTCTTTGTTCAGTTTTCAAAGGTCAATCCGTTATCACGTCTGGCGTGTAACACGCTTTGTGACAACTACTAAATAATAGCATGACTCTGTTTCAGTGTCAACACTTTTATTAAATTTTCTTTTCGCATTCATTACAACTAGATGTCTAGGTGTCCGATGCGACTTAAAAATAATAACACGTTCGTTGAAGTTATGTCAACGTTTTTTAGAAGAGAAATAAAAAAAGTTATTCTTATTTCCACAAAACCTACTGTACCACAATATTGGAAGCACTGTCAATTAGTATCTATTCCTATTTCCTTGTTCAAAGAAAAAGAGCCGAGGATCATCTCCTCGACTCCATTTATCTTTACAGACGTTTATTTAATTCTTCTGCTAAATCTTCAAATCCTGGTTTTCCTAGAAGAGCGAACATGTTTTTCTTATACGCTTCTACTCCTGGTTGGTCAAATGGATTCACTCCATTTAAGTATCCAGAAATTCCTACAGCGATTTCGAAGAAGTAAACCATATATCCAAATGTATACTCATCCATTTCAGGAATCGTTAACAATAGGTTTGGTACATCTCCATCAGTATGAGCAAGTAGCGTTCCTTGGAATGCCTTTGTATTTACGAAGTCAATTTCTTTTCCTTCTAAATACTTCAATCCATCCAGATCTTCTTCAAGAACAGGAATTTGAATGTTTTTACGAGCCTTCTCTACTTTAATAACTGTTTCAAAGATGTTGCGTCGACCATCTTGGATGTATTGCCCTAGAGAATGAAGGTCAGTAGAGAAATTCGCACTTGCAGGGAAAATTCCTTTTTGATCCTTTCCTTCTGACTCACCGAACAATTGCTTCCACCATTCGGAGAAGTATTGAAGACTTGGTTCATAGTTAATCAACAACTCTGTTACTTTCCCTTTACGGTATAGCACATTACGGATTGCCGCATATTGGTATGCCTCATTTTGGGTTAGGTCTGGGTTTGCATATGCAGCTTGCGCATCTTTAGCGCCTTGCATAATCGCATCAACGTCTGCCCCTGAAACTGCGATTGGCAGTAAACCTACTGCTGTTAACACAGTAAAACGTCCACCAATGTCATCTGGAATAACGAACGTTTCGTATCCTTCCACATCGGCTTCATGCTTGGCAGCTCCACGCTCTTTATCCGTTGTAGAATAAATACGTTTTCTTGCTTCTTCTACACCGTATTTTTGAATCAATAGTTCTTTGAAGACACGGAAAGCAATCGCCGGTTCCGTAGTTGTACCTGATTTAGAAATCATGTTGACTGAAAAATCACGGTCGCCGATGGTTTCAATTAAGTCGGATAAGTAGGTAGAGCTGATACTGTTTCCAGCAAAGAAAATTTGCGGAGTTTTGCGATTTTCTTTTGACTGTACATTATAGAAAGAATGATTCAAGAAATCGATTGCTGCACGTGCTCCTAAGTAAGAACCACCGATTCCAATGACAACTAGAACTTCAGAATCACTTTGAATTTTTTTAGCCGCAGCTTTGATCCGTGTGAACTCTTCTTTGTCGTAGTTTTCTGGCCATTCAATCCATCCAGTAAAGTCACTTCCAGGACCTGTGCCTTCACGTAATGCTTTATCTGCGATGGTTACTTGATCTTGCAGATAGGATACTTCGTGTTCTCCAAAGAATGATGTTGCTTTTGAATAATCAAACTGAATATGTGCCACTTATTTTCCTCCATTCAACCAATAAAAACGATTATTAAAATGTTTCACTACGATAGACAGGGACACCACTAAAATTGAACTCCTTTAGTAATTTCTCCAGTTCTTTTGCTCGGCGCCATGCAACAGGACTACCCTCGACCAAAAGTTCATTCGGATCTTCAGGACGAAGGGTTAGGTCAAAGACAAACAGCGGGACGTTTAACTCTTCACTACGAATGTTAGTGGTATCCATAATACGTAAAGCTTCAGAATCAGCATGAATATGAGTTAATAGGGAACGCATAATTGTGCCCATCGGAAACTTTGTATCCTGTTCCATTCTTTCATAAAGAAAAGATAATTTCCCATCTTGAGAATGGACGAGAAAAAAAGACTCCCCTTTTTGATTCGTAACCAAAATGGTTCCTGCAACGAACCCTTTTTCTGCCATGAGTACTCATCTCTCTTCCGTTAATTTGTATGATAACATTCACTTGTTTTAGAAGTACGATTTTTTTCATCAAGCTTTGCTTCTTCAATCCAGACAGGCATTTGTTCGCGAAGTGATTGGAAACCAATCTGCGGCGTATACCTTCTTTTTCGATGTTTCTTGCGCGGTGGATGCGGTGGAACCTGAATTTTTTCCAAGGCTCGTAGTGATAAACTAATTTTTTGGGTATATTCGTCAATATCAATGATCATCGCTTCTATTTCATCGTCTACTTTCACTACTTCATCCAAATTGGTCACAAAACCATGTTTGCATTCTGATATGTGAATCAGACCTTGCGTATCCTCATCCAAGGAAACAAATATGCCATATGTTTGTATGCCAGTTACTGTTCCAAGAATGACATCTCCTATCTTATATTTCATATTTCTTATCTTCCCTTCTTCATTCAGAATCATTATAACATGCTGTATAAAGAAAAAGATAGGTCGGAGATGAGATGATATTCACACAATATTTGTTTAATACTATTCGGTTACTTTTTCGATTCCTAAGATAACAACATCTTCGACTGGTTTGTCATTTGCGCCTTTTTCTACTTGCTCAATCGCATAAACAACATCCATGCCTTCTGTTACTTGGCCGAATACAGTATGACGGTGATCCAACCATGGTGTTCCCCCGTTTTTCTCATACTCTGCGATAATTTCTTCTGGCCAGCCGCCTGCTTCTAATTGCCCAAGCATACTTGGTGCAACCGAGCGATTCGTTACAATGAAGAACTGGCTTCCATTTGTACCTGGTCCAGCATTTGCCATTGATAGTGCACCGTTTAGGTTGAAGACATTCATAGAGAATTCATCTTCAAATGGCTCACCCCACATGCTTTCTCCACCCATTCCTGTACCAGTCGGGTCTCCACCTTGAATCATGAAATCATTGATCACACGATGGAAGATAATTCCATTGTAATACCCTTGTTCAGCAAGTGTTAAAAAGTTCTCTACTGCTTTTGGAGCGTATTCTGGAAACAAACGCAAGTGGATGTCACCTTTCGTAGTTTGCATAATAACGCTTATGTCTTCTTTTGTTTTTTCAGTTAATTGCGGAAATTGATTCATTTCTTCTCCTCCTTTTTATTCATTCTACCATAGTACCTTCGCAACATTCTATCAATCAAGTATTTTTTTATTAGTAGTGATAGAAAGATTCATGTTATCATAGGATTGTATTTAATTATGGATGAAGGATGCAAGAGAATGATAATATTTAGTAATTTTCCATTAGTATGTTCATTAATCTCCATTTTTTTCACCCAAATCCTCAAATATCCAATTGCGAAGCTGATTAAGGATCAAAAAACCTCCCTTTCCATTGTGACAACGACAGGTGGAATGCCTAGTTCTCACTCGGCGGGAGTTACTGCTTTGATTACAGCTTTAATCTTGGAATATGGCTACACATCTGGCTATGTAGCGATTGCTACTACATTTGGGGTAATCGTCATGTTTGACTCTATGGGGGTACGCCGACAAAGCGGTGAACAAGGGATTGTGTTAATCGATATGTTGAAAGAGCTGCGCAATCTATCCCAGCATCAAGTAAAGCAAAATAAAAATACTGAAGAGGATTATATCGCTAGTCCGATTGAAGAGAGAAAATTGATCCTGAAGAAGTATCTCGGTCATAAACCATTGGAAGTATTTGTTGGTATACTGACCGGTATCTTTGTTGCTTTTGTAGTGAGTATGATTTACAGCAGACTAGGAATTATATAAAAGGGATCCTGGAGGGTTCAAAGTGAGTAAAGAGAAAGAAATATTTGATATTACAATCATCGGAGGCGGGCCAGTAGGAATGTTTACATCCTTCTATGCCGGCTTACGACAAGCAAAAGTTAAGATTATTGAGGCGTTACCACAACTAGGCGGCCAGCCAGGGATGTTATATGCAGAGAAAAAAATCTATGACATCGCAGGGATGCCGAAAGTAACCGGTGAAGATTTGGTAACAAATTTAGCTAAACAAATGGAACGATTTGACATGACCGTTTGTTGCAATGAAGAAGCTTTTGATTTAGAAAAAAATGAAGATGGTATATTTGAGATCCAAACTTCAAAACAACGTCATTATTCGAAAGCTGTTATTATTTCTTCCGGAAATGGTGCGTTCCGTCCGCGTAAATTAGAAATTGATCATGCCGATCAATACGAAGATGAAAATCTTCATTATTTCGTGAATAATATCGAAGGCTTTCGGGACAAGAGAGTGGCGATTTGTGGGGGCGGAGACTCTGCTGTTGATTGGGCGCTTACGCTGGAGCCGATCGCGAAGCAAGTCATCCTGATTCACCGAAGACCGAAGTTTCGTGCGCAGGAACACAGCATCCACATGCTCTCAAAGTCGACAGTCGACATCATTACCCCCTTCGTTCCTATTTCTATTAACGGAGATGGAAAACGTCTCTCCAGTGTGGTCTTACAAGAAGTTCGTAAAGATCATACGATGGAGATTGAAGTAGATGACTTCTTAATTAATTACGGCTTCTCCTCTTCAATCGGTGCCATGAAAAAATGGGGATACGAAGTAAAAGGTAATTCCATAGTGGTAAATACCAAAATGGAAACAACCATTCCTGGCGTATACGCAGTTGGAGACATCTGTACGTATGATGGGAAAGTGAATTTGATTGCAACAGGTTTTGGGGAAGCCCCAACAGCCATTAACAATGCAATGGTCTATATTAATCCGGATACCCGGGTTCAACCAATGCATAGCACGAGCTTATTCTAAGGAGGATTCGATATGGTAAAAAGCGGAAGTGAATTACATCACCGTGCTCTCGAATTATTAAAAGAACGCGGCGTAAAACTCGATGATATTGCTGAATTAGTTGTCTTTCTTCAAAAAGATTATGTGGCAGATTTAACGATGGATATGTGTAGAGAAAATGTAAAAGCTGTTCTCTCCAAAAGAGAAGTGCAAAACGCTGTTATTACAGGAATTGAGTTAGATGTACTAGCAGAAAAAGGAGAACTTTCTCAACCGCTTCTTGATATCATCCGAAATGACGAAGGACTCTTCGGAATGGATGAAATCTTAGCTCTATCAATCGTCAACGTATATGGTTCCATTGGTTTTACCAATTATGGCTACATCGACAAAGTAAAGCCAGGTATTCTACAGAAGTTAAATGACAAGAGTGACAAAAGTTGCCATACATTCTTAGATGATATTGTGGGAGCCATCGCTAGTTCAGCAGCAAGCCGAATTGCACATGATGATCCTAATAAGAGTGAAATTATGAAATAATATGCAATAAAAAAAGAGGCCTTAGCCTCTTTTTTTGTTGCTCAATTGTCGTTTCGTCCAAAAATATAAGGCCCATAAACCTGCTTCCAGTAATACAAATACGAGAATAAAACAATGCATGAAAAATTCTTGAGGCAACGCCAAGATAATTGGATCCGTACGCCAATCAAAGATCCACGCATCATTATTGAAGAAAATTTGATGGAACGTCACAAATAGTTGGTTAAAGTTAAGGGCAATGAAAAATAAAATAAAGATCGGAATAAACACCATTAATCGGGTTATATTCAGAATCTGCCATAGTTCCCCTGACCTTTTACGGTTTCTTAAAAAGAAAAAGCTGATGATTCCTGTAATAATCATTACGCCGTAATTGAACATAAACAGACGCTTTACTTCATAAAAGTGAAACAGACCACTAGCCGATGAAGGAAAATCAGGCATATTTAATTCTCCGACCCATGGTACATTCAAATAGCGCATCAAAATTTGATAATTTTCCATGATGACTTCTTTTGATAAACCAGTCAATCCTTCAATGTCTAAATAGGTAATATCAAAGGAATAGAGCGGCGTGAAATTAATTGTAATCGCAATTGCAGCTGTTAAGATAAACAAAAAAATTGCTAGTGAGCCAAATACGTTCTTTATTTTTTGCATCAGCTAAACCGTCCATTCACTTAAATTACGAACCACATAGGTAGGTTGTTCAGGCATACTCACGAGATCAGCAGCTTGGGTAAACCCGGTTAGCGTTAGAATCGTATCGATGCCATAATGGATTCCTGCAAGGATATCGGTTTGATAGTTATCGCCTACCATAACCACGTCTTCCTTAGAAAGACCAAGGCGCGATAAGGCCCCTTCCATAATGGGAGCAAACGGCTTCCCAATGATGAACGGCTCTTGTTGCGTACTTGTCTTTAAGAATGCTGTAATCGTACCTGCTCCTGGAACAAAACCATTCTCAGTCGGCAGATTTGTATCTGGATTCGTCACCACGAAGGCAGCTCCATTACGTATAGCGGTGCTCGCGATGGTTAATTTCTCATAGTTCGTTTTTCGGTCTAAGGCTTGAAGAACAACCTGAATTTTCTCATCTACCAAAACGAGCCCAGCTTCTTCTACTTGTCGAGCCAAAGCTGCTTCTCCTACCACATATACCCGACCGTTAGGATAATTCTTCGCAATATAATCCACTGCTGCAAGACCACTTGTATAAACTTGATCAGGTGTTGCTTGGATTTGACAAACCTCGGCTAAGTAAGCAACTACTTCCTCTGGCGTACGAGTTGCATTGTTCGTTAAGTAAAGATAAGGGATTCCTTGCCCCTCTAAACGTTCGATGAACAACTTTGCTGTCGGAATCGGCATTAAACCGTTATAGATGGTACCATCTAAATCAATCAAGTATCCTTTATAGCGTTTGATATGCGCTCACTCCTTTTGGTTAGTCTTCTTTTTTACGAATTTGGAATTGTGTATTCGGTTGATTATTTTTCTTACGTTGCGGTTTACGCTTGGCTCTGTCGTCTTCGTTTTTCTTTTGATCACGATTATTAATGACGAAGTCCTTTTTCTTAGCTGGCGTTTTTTGTTGCCGTGCTTGTGGAGCATCTTCTTCCGTTTGTTGCGGTTTCTTGCGTCTGCTCTTGCCTTTCTTTTGTTTGGTCGTCTTTTCTTTTTCTAAAACGAAATACGCACAACCAAAGTTGCAATATTCATAAAGATAGTCTTCCAAAAAAGTAATCTTTTTATCGAGAGGTGCACGCCGATCTTCTTCACTGAAGAATCCCTTTAGACGCAATTGGTCATAACCCCAATCCCCTACGATATAATCGTATTTATTCAGAATGGTGTTGTATCGGTCGCTCAGTGCATCCAGCTGGACAGCATCCCGATGATTCACCACAATTGTATATAGGTTCGTTTCAATCTTCAGGTGAGTTTCGTCTACTACTTCAATCGCTGTTTTACTGCCTAATTTTTCTTTTTTCTCTGGCTCTTCTCCTTCAACAGGAGTTATTTTTTCTACTAACTTTGAAGCAACTTGCTCTTTCAATGTTTCTCTCTTTTTCTTTTGACTCATTATTTCACCTCATTAATGATAGGTAAGAGGGAAGTGTTCTGCTAGATACATACTTACGATGTCACGCAAAAAGTATGGAAACAGAAGTTCACTTTCTCCTTTATTTTCAATTAAGGGAAAGAAGCTCACATAACGATAGTGATCAACCGTTACAAAGGTAATCATTTCTTCATCTGCTAACTCATTCCCACGATAATAAATTTTGTGTTGCTCACTATCTACTTTTATTCCTTTATAAGCCAACGAACCAAATATTTTTCCACGAAATCCCATACCCATAACTGGCTTCGTTAATAAATCGGACCGTTGTCGTTCCATATTCCAAATTAGCTCTTTGAACGTTTTACCATCCATCTTACAGGTAATCAATCGCATGGGATGTGGTAAGACACGGTGCATGGTTCCCTTCGTAATGACCCCTTCTGGCAAATCATCCAGAAACAAGCCAGCATTCAACATGCCAACATCAACTTGCGCGAATTCTGTAATAGCATCCAAACCAACTTCTAACAAATCGGATGAATGATACCAATCACTTGTTAAAGAGAATGGTAAATCTGCTATTTTTTCTTCTTCTAATAAGTCTGTTCCTTTTTTCCATAATAGATCTACTTCTCTTAAATCCTTCGAGTGTTCTGGTAACGCAGCACAATCAATTAATTCTGTTTTGATCTGCTGGATGCCATCGTTGGAATAAAGCAAGGATGTGTGACCGATATACTGTCCCCACTTCCCTCCACCCGTCAACATCGTTCCGTCGATCAATTTCCCATTTGGAAGAACATGGTGGGTATGCCCCCCGATGATGACATCTAATTCTTCGTACATTTCCGCCATATGTTCATCTTCAATAATCCCCATATGGGAAAGGAGCACGACAATGTCTGAATTTACGGCCAACTCGGGTAAGATTTTAGGAAGAACTTCATAAGATTCCTTAGGCTGCCACCCATTGGGTAAGTAGCTCAAGTAAAGAGGCGCAGTCAACCCCGCAACGCCGACACGCATCCCGCTCTTTGTTGTAAGAATTGTAGATGGTTCTACCCACTCGGGTAACTGCCCATCTTCAACATCGAATAGGTTCGCTAAGACGATTGGAAAGGTTGCTTCATCATATAAACGGTTTAATATTTGTTTCGTATTACCGATTCCTTCATTATTTCCGATCGTTGCAGCATCAAACGATACTTGATTCATTAAGTGGACGTTCGCTTTCCCATTCGTTGATTCTGTCAAAGGGTGTACACGGTCCAGAAAGTCTCCATTATCAAAAAGAAGGACATCTTCTCCTGATGCTTCATGTTCTCGTTTTTTTTGATTCAAGAACCGCCTGATTTTTGGCCAATTCTCAAAATGAGAATGTAAGTCGTTTAGATGGTACAAATGAATCCATTGAGTTTTTGCATCCATATGTTCATCCTCCCTTACGTTTGCCATTATCTTTTAGACCTACTGTTCATATTTTACCATATTCACTTGAATTAATGAGGATTATTTCACACGCAAAAATACGAAAAAGACCTCCTGATATAGGAGATCTTTTTTAGTGAGATTTATTCAATTCTTCGGCATGCAATCCGATTTTTTTTACAAGCTCCACATATTGCTTTAATTCATCCTCTTCTAGAACAGAAAAGATGGATACAATATCTTTTTCATTAATCGGGAAAATTTGATTCATCAACTCCCGACCTTCATCTGTGATAGCTGTAAAAATCACCCGACGATCCGTTTCGCACGGTTTACGATGCACATAGCCTTTTGACTCTAATTTATCAATGACATAGGTTAGACTGCTGCTCGCTAATAGAATTTTTTTACCAATATTTTGAATTGGTTGTTCGCCCTTGTGATAAAGTAATTCCAGAACTCCAAATTCTGAAGCATTTAAGTTGAATTTAGAGATACTTCTTTTTATACTTTCTTGCACATGTTGAGACGAACGTAACAATACGGTTAAAGCTCGTAGAGAAAGCTCTTCACGTTCGGACATATAGTCCCCTCCTGTGTATTTCGATTTCGAGATAATTTTACCATTAATCACGCGTTGAGTCAAAGAATGATTGATGAAACTTCTTAAGTTCTTATTTTACCTTATTATTTGATGAAATTACAGGCATATTTATTTCTTTTTTTAACGTTGCTTGTATAATGTAGTTTGAGATAAATAAGGAAAGGATGGTGCAGATGTTAAAAAGATCGTTGTTAAATTTCTTTGTACTTTTTAGCGCGGTAGTCTTTTTACCTGCTTGCCAAAATGTTTCCGCTGAAACCTCACAACTAAGCGCATTAACATTGCCTTCATTAGAGAATGATTCAAATGGATCGATTCCCGTACGTTTTGAAATACTTCGTAAAGTTGAGGAAACACCGGTATCGGATGAGCCCCTCTCAGAGGAAAGTAATCCGACTGTTGAGGAAAGTGAAGAAAAAGTGGTTGAAGCACCTGTTGAAACCCCTGTAGAAGAGAAAGAATCCAAAGAACAAAAAAAAGAAGTAGTAGAAAAAGAACCTGCGGAATCGGCTGAAAAAGAATCAAAAGAAGAAACAGAAGTTGTAGAGGAGTCTACTCCTCCCGTCGAACCAGTCTATACACATGAGCTTACCTACGAAAAAATCGAAATTCCATTTGAGACGCTCTATGTGTTGAACGAACAGATGAATAATGATGAATTTGAAATTTTACAGCCAGGAAAACCAGGTGAAACAGTGGAAACTTGGCTGCATACCTATAAGGATGAAGTATGGGAAAGCAAACATATCACTGACATTAAAGTGACCGATCCTGTTCCGGAGATTCGGATGGTTGGTACAAACATTGTGAATATACCAGAAGGTTCCACGTTTGAAGAAGAACAAGAACGAATCGAATCACTACCACTTGTGCCCGCTTATTAATCGACACGGCACAAGTTTTACTTTTCTATCCTAAGCACAAAAGAGGCGAGAATGATTCTCGCCTCTTTTGTGTTTTATTTTTTATTCCTCAACCATTCGCATATGATCCTTGAAAAAATTTGCTTGCTCCGTATTACATACTTTCGCTTCTTCTAAATTCAGATCGCAATGGAAAATATGACGCATATGGGTTTGCCCGGGCTCTCCATACTTTTGATAAATAACAGGGACACCACGCTTGCGTAAAGATTCATACATCGACCAAGCTTCCTCTTTGAAGATGTCGTATTCTGCTGTCATCACAAATGCTGGCGGAAAATCGCTTGTGATATTCTCAGTCACTTGCAACATGGAATCGATATTTTCTCGGTCTGTCCCCAAATAGTCCATAATCAATGCTTCCATGTTCATCCCCGTCTCATTGCGTTGCTTCGCTTTCAAAGAAATATCATAAATCCCACAATTCAGAGCAACCGCTCGAATTTCGATTTCAGCAGGAATCGTAAAAGAAAACCGCTTCGCAAATGTCTCATTTGTTCGAATCGTGCAATACTGGCTCGCCATTTGTGCTCCCACTGAATCACTTGTAAGGAATATGTTTTGGATATCGATATGATATGCATCTGCATGTTCTAGAATCCACTTCATGACGAGATTAATTTCCCCTAACTGATGAGGAAACTTTTTCCTTGGAGCAAGATGGTAATTAAAGTTCACAAAAACAAATCCTTGTTTTGCCATAAACATACCATAATGAAGGTAATTTTTTTTCGTTCCATACACGTATCCGCCACCGTGAATGTTTACAATAACGGGCAATTTCCCCTTCGTACCTTTTGGATAATAAACATCCAAAAGATTATATTTTTTCCCGTTTCCATACGGCACATCATAGTGTGCCATAATTGTCTCATCCACCGTCAGATTGGCATCTCTTTTTTGATCCGCCTTAGACGAAATATACTTAAATACTCTTCCAGCTAGTGACATAACAATCTACTCCATCATCGTTAGCAATCCATTCAATCCGTACTCTTTCCCTTCTCTTCGCGCAGAGTGTAAGGTAGGAGTGGAAAAAGTGGAAATGCGTTCTACTTCGATATTGTTTTCTTTTATTCCTGCTTCCCTTATTATAGCCAGATTCGCATCGGTCATACTTAATAAATACTTCTCCCCATGAGGTTTGAAGAAGTCATCGCGGTTTGGGAAGGCAGCAAATGCTTCATAAACTTCTGATCCCACTTCATAATGTTCCATCGCGATGGAGGGTCCTACATATGCCAAGATATTTTCTCGGCTACAATGAAAGTCCCGTTCCATTTGCTCCACTGCCTGTTCGGAAATCCGCTGAACTGTCCCTCGCCACCCTGAATGAACCATTGCTTGAATTTTTTTGACTGGATCAAATAAAACGATTGGCGTACAGTCTGCATACTTGATAAATAGAGAAATACCAGGTTGATCAGTAATCAAACCATCTGTCTCTTGAAAAATTCGTCCAAAAACAAATTCTTCTCCACTAGTTCCATCTGCATAACCAATCTGGGCACCATGGACTTGCTGTCCACTATAAATCTCTAGCGGCTTGATATTCATCTCGGAAAGGAAGCGAATCATATCTTCTTCGATCCGGTCACCTACCATTTGATAGCGAAAATTATAATCAGCACCTGCAATTTTATTTTTTAAGCCGTTTTTCGCTAATAAAGACGAATGCATTCTGAAGTCCTCCTTGTTATTTTACTTCTATTTCACGGATTGGCCGCCCTTCTCGGTCATAAATAAAACTCCTTGCTTTCTTACTATCGGCCATTGCTACAATTAAACGATCTCGGAATGGCTCTGCCAGTTCATCAAACACACACGACTCTTCATTTAAGTTGTATTTTAAGCGTAAGGCGTCTGTTTCACCACGACGTTTTAATTTATAACTTTTTGTAGGAAGCTTCCCTTCTATTTCTCTTTTTTCAATTCGATAATAGGAGTGTTCATCTTGATAAACGACTTCCAACGCACCTGAATTAGTCCGTTTGTATTCTGCATCGGGATAGTGTTCTTTATGCAATTCCCACCATGCTTTGATTCCTTCGATTGCCTCTTCTTCAGAACGATAACTGCCGTGTTCCTTCCGCACATTTCCGATTCGACTAACCCAATAATTGGTATAAACTGTTTCTGTCATTTTATCCGCTCCTTATCCATTTCCTTCTTGCAGCCAGTTAAAGTAACTATTAAAAATTAAAATCGAATTTGTTGGAAAGTCTTGAGATACTTGTTCAAATGGTACGACTGAATAATGCAAAATATCTTCCCCTGATACAAAAAAGTACATCGCATTCAGCATGACATCCGTTTGATCCGGCAATGGCTGAGCAGGAACCATCGTTTGACGCAACACTTCGCCCTCAACCTTTACTTCAGAAACGGTAAATACTTGCGGCTCTAGAGCTACTAATTCCTCAACCGTATACAAATTTCCCAATACATCGAATTCTTCTGCATCAGTAAGACTCACTTCATAAAAGCCAGGGGTTATCGATGAAAAGACTAAATAATCATTTAAAAAGTAAAAAGCAATCTCTGAGAGGAACATGGAAATTTCGCTGAATTCTCCACCCTCTTCATCAGGAAAACGGTACAGCACCATCTTTTGTTCTTCCGAAATATCCACTTCTTCGCGCATTATCGCTGGATCGAATAAGGCATCAATCTCATCAACGGTACTTCCAGTCGTGTCTGCTGGATCCATATAGTCACTTAATTGATAATTTTCGATTACGGTTTGATAAACTTCCCAAGCCTCATATCCATGTTCATTGGAAAATGTATTTTGAGTAATCATCTCAGAAAACACATGTGTACCAGGAGTTGTTGCTACCGATTCGCTTTCTTCAGAACTAACTGAATCAATTTTAACAGACTCACTTTCTTCCATACTCATTGAAGAAACACTTTCTTCCATACTCATTGAAGAAACACTTTCTTCCGTTTCTGAAACTGAACTGGAAGAAGCCTCTTCGGCTCCATTTCTACATCCTGCTACTAATAAAAGACTACTCGCCAACACAACCTTTTTAACCATCCTCTAACACCCCTTTTCGTATACTCTAACTTTACCAAGGAAACGAAAAAAGTGGTAATTAAAACCATTGCAACTAAATAATAAGAGGCTGGAGCCACTTTATGCTCCAACCTCAAAGACTACGATTAACGAATGAAAGAATCATTTCCACACAGCTCATAACAGCTTGCGAGTCCTTTATTTTTCCCTTTATAGGTAACAAAGGAATCTCCTGCTTCAAAAAAACGAGCGGTAGCAACTGCTGCTCCATCATTGACGAAAATTTCTAAGCTTGATCCATCTACATAAATTCGTAAATGACGCAATCCATCTGGAAGATAAATACTACGGGATTCCATCTTCTGATCCAACCACCTCTGACGAGTTAACGAAAGCGTATGGTCTTCATAATGCAAAGAAGTGGTTTGAAGAAATTGCAAAGCAAAAGGTTCAGCTAATTCATCAAATTGGAAAATAAGTTCCGTCCCACCACTTGATAGCTGTTGTTTCCAATCTTGTTCCAATGAGAAAACGGACCGATCTTTACGTAACGCTTCAAGTTCAACGACGGGCTGTTGTTTGAGAATTCCATCTTTAAAAGATAAACTACGGGGAATGGTTAGAGCATGTGCCCATCCTTCTGCAATGGTCGGCATGGATTGTTCCATCTCCGGCTCCATGACTCCCATCCAAGCGTACATGATTCTACGGCCATCATCACTTAAGAAACTTTGTGGGGCATAGAATTCAAATCCCCAGTCAATCTCCTTCATCTCCTCATTTTCTAGTATGAAAGAATCTTCCTCTTTCTTCAGCGTCACGTAAACGGATTGGAAAATATTCTGATAACGGTTGTCTACTTCCTCTATCCCTTGAGGGGAATAAAGAAAAATCCAATGGCCATCTAAATAAATGAGATCCGGACATTCCCACATATATCCGCGCTGTTGCAGCTTCTCTATTTCTGGAGCACGAAGTAATTCCCCTTGAAGAGTCCATTCCGCTAAATCGGGAGAGCAGTACACGAGTGCAGTTCCCTCTTCTTGTACGGTTTGTGCTCCTACAATCAAGTACCACTGTTGATCAGACTCGTCATACCAGACCTTTGGATCTCGTACATGACGCGTATAACCTGCTGGATGCTGAAATATCGGACCTTTCTTTTCAAATGTTTCGCCGTCTATAGAAACCGCTACACATTGGTAGCTATTCTTCGTACCATCTTCTTCTACTACATTTCCCGTATAAAACAAGTACAACTTCTCATCGTGTACCACTGCAGAACCAGAATAGATACCGTCTCTGTCATAGTCTTCTGAGGGAGCGAGCGCAATGTCCCGCCGTTCCCACTTCACCAGATCAGTAGATACGACATGTCCCCATGTTTTATTCTCATGTACGGTACCGTAGGGATTCCATTGATAAAACACATGGTATTTTCCCTTAAACTGAATCAACCCATTGGGATCATTCAGTAATCCTTTTAAGGGTGTGATGTGGTAAGACAAGGGATAATTTGATTTTTCAACTGCTCCATCTAACATCATAAAAACTCCTATAATTCTTCTAGTTGTTTGTCACTAAAGCCAAAGAAGTATGTAAGCAAGAATCCAGCAGCAACTGCAACCACATTAACCAAGATATATGGAAGCAACTGACCATTGCCTAAATACAACAATATTCCAGGAATGACCGTAATAGACATTCCAGATCCAGCTAATTGTAAAATACTAGCAATGAACCCACCAATCGCTCCACCAATTAGTCCCATAATGAAAGGACGTACATAACGTAAATTTACCCCAAAAATAGCCGGTTCTGTAATTCCCAGTAAAGCTGAGAGTGCTGATGGGAATGCCAATGCTTTTAATTTTTTGGATTTTGTTTTCATACCGACTGCCAGTGTAGCTCCACCTTACGCTGCCATTCCTGAAGTAATTAACGCGTTAAATGGATTCTCACCCAAGTTCGTTAATAATTGGACTTCCAAGAAGTTGAAAATATGGTGGACGCCTGTTACTACAATTACTTGGTTCAATCCACCAATGATTAATCCCGCTAGTCCAAGTGGCAGTTGAAGAATCCATTGAGTTGCATTCAAGACAACATTTTCAAATGAGTGGAAGACTGGCCCAATCACAATCAAAGAAAGAACACTCATCACAAGCAACGTAACAAATGGCGTAACTAATAAGTCAAAGGTTTCAGAAACCCATTGATGTAGTTTCTTTTCGAGCTTCGCTCCGATAATCCCCGCAATAAATGCTGGTAATACCGTTCCCTGATAACCAACAATCGGAATAAAGCTAAAGAGCATAATTGGTTCCGCATCTCCGGCTGCAACTGCATATGCGTTTGGCAATGCAGGGTTAACTAACATTAATCCAAGAACAATCCCAATAACCGGACTTCCGCCAAATACACGGAAGGTAGACCAAGCAACCAAAGCTGGTAAAAATGCAAAAGCTGTATCTGTTAGTACTTGCGTATATAGTAAAAAGTTTTCACTGATTGATTCAGGTGTCATGCCAAAAAGGCCTAAAATTTCTGGTTGCGTTAATAGTCCACGTAGCCCCATAAAAAGACCGGTTGCTACCAAGACGGGAATAATAGGTACAAATACGTCTCCAAAAGTACGAATCGCACGTTTGAAGAAGTTGCCTTCATTGCGAGTTTCTTTCTTAATTTCTTCCTTCGTTGTCCCAGTTACGCCAAGTTGCATAACTTCATCATAGATTTTGTTGACGGTTCCAGTACCGAAAATAATTTGATATTGTCCAGAGTTGAAAAAAGCGCCTTTCACTTTTTCGATATTCTCAACTCGCTTCTTATCAATTCGATCCTCATCATGAACCATAACCCTTAACCGAGTGGCACAATGCGCAATGCTGTTGATATTTTCTTCTCCTCCAACCGCATCAATGACAGCTTTCGCTATTTCTCTGTTCTCCAAGTAAATCTCTTCCTTTTTCTTTTACGGTACCGGTCCCACAATCAATTAAATGAAAGAGGGACCGTTCCCTCTTCTTACATCTCGACTTTACCATGATGTGAATGCGCTGTCAAAGGATATCCCTTACACTTTCCCTTTCTAAATAAGAGACATTAATGATGGTTTCTCGATCTATTTCTTTCCCATCAATTAATTCCATAAGGTTGAGGGCTGCCGTCTCTCCTACCAACTCATGATGGAAGTCAATGGTCGTTAAGGGTGGGGTTAAAAACTCACTGAAGGAGTACCCTCCAAATCCAGCAATAGATATATCCTTCCCAATCGTCAGCTTATGGTCATGAGCTGCACGGTATAACCCCATGGCCATATTATCTGTAGTAGCAATGTATAAAGTGGATGATGAGTGCTTCAATAGATCAAGTGCTAAATAATAATTATCTTTTGTGCGGAAGGTAGATTCAATTACGCGAACGGAAATACCCGCCTCTTCATACGTGGAAAGTACCCCCCTTTTTCGATCTTTACCTACTGATTGGTCACGTTCTGGCACACCGATATAAGTAATCTGTTGGTGATGGAAGGATAACAACTTCTCTGCCAACAATTTCCCTGCAGCAAAGTTATCATGATTAATGGCATAGACATCTGGATGTGTTTGCCCTACGAAAATAATGGGCAGGTTCATTTGCTGCTGTAAAGCGAGATGTTCCTTTGTAATTTCAGTTGCAAACAAGATGATACCTGCGACCTTATTTTGGATTAGACTGGTTATACTTTCAATTTCGCGCTCTACCTTTAAGTCTGTATTCGATATTAATAACTGGTAGCCTTTTTCTCGAGTCAGTCGATCGATTCCATCCACCATGGTCATCATCGATGGAGAGTCCATTCGAGGAATTACCACTCCAATAAATTTGCTTTTTTCTGATTTTAAATTTCGAGCAAATTCATTCGGTGTATAATTATATTTTTCGATAACAGACTTAATCTTTGTTGCTGCCTCTTCACTGACATAACCTTTATTTAAGTAGCGGGAAACGGTGCTCTTTGACACACCAGCTTCCTTGGCAATTTGTCGAATCGTAATCACCGTTTTACCCTCCTTTTCTCTATTGTAAAATGAAGGCTGGAATTTTATTCCAGCCTTTCGCTTTCCAAGGACACAGCCGATAAAAAAGCTGCGATATCTTGTTTTTCAAATAATCCTGCTAACCGCATAACGGTTTGATAGTTTAGTCGCTCTTCCAATTCTTGCATTTCTGGCTGAACCGTTTCTTCTAGAGCATAGCCAAATAATTGTGCGTTTACTCCAGCTCTTTGAAGTCCGACTTTCAACGACATCCACGCACGAGGTAAATGGCTGATCGTTGTCACAGCACAAATTCGATGGTACGTTCCGGTCTTCAGATAATCCATAAACTCCAGCACGTTCCCGACAGAATCTTTTGCTTGTTCAAGGGCAACAATTTGTTCTTCTTTCATTCCAGATTCTACGAGATAATTTTTCATCGCCACAGCTTCTGAATATTGATTTCGTACTGCACCGCCACTCACTAGAACGAGTGCTTCTGGATGCTCTCTGACGAGTTCTAAAACCGAAAGAAGACGGTTTTCTAATACGAGAGGCATCGTTCCATCATCATTCATAAAATACCCGAACACACAGATAACGTCAAGAGGGCCATCTATGGGTGGGAAGTTATATTGGCTAGCATGCTGTTCAATCATATTGAAAACTTCTTTTACTTTCTGACAGAGCTCGGGAGCAACGCTTGCTAATTGTTCGAAGCAAGCGGTACATTCAGATTCAAGAGCTTTTAGAATTTTCAATTGAATAAGAAGTTGTACCAATGCGTAGGGATTTTCTGGGTCTTGTTCTAGAATGGTACGATAAACTGCTGCCGCAGATTCATTACATTCCCAAATACCCAGAAGTTCTCCTTTTAACAACAAGGCTTCTACAGCTTCCGTATTGTTCTCAATCTGCTCATCTAACTGATTCAGCGCAGTGCGATATTGCCAGTGAGCTAACAGCGAAACAATCTCTTTTAATTCTTTGTGATGACCATAGCTTGTCCCCATTTGCGGGATTAATTGTGTCGTGTCAACTTCACCTTGATAATCTTCTATTCGTTCTAATTCGGTAGACACTTTCTCACCAACTTATCCTCTTTTTTGTCGAAACTCTGCCAAAAAATTTGGCCAGTCTGTTTGAATGACGGTCATTCCTGAATCCAGCATGATTTCCCAATCCCTACCTTGAAAAAGAGCACCATCATCTTGAAGTCCATCAAACAACCGAAAATCAATGCCTAAACTTTCCGCATTAACGATAAACAGGAACCCTCTATCTTGCATTTCTTTTACCCATTCTGGATCAATTAAAGGAGAGGGTCTTTCGGTAACAATTACCTCTAGACCAATCGTGTCAATAGTAGAATACGATAGAACCAATTCTACATCTTCTCTACTCTTCGCAATCGGCATGTAATGGAACCCTCTCCCATTCTTGGAAAAAGCATCCAGATAAAGAGGATCAACTGGTGACTTCAACACCAGTTGTTCCTGCTTTCCTGAATTCCTTAAGATGCGGAAGAATGCTTCATCTTGCCAGTATTCCCAAGATCGATCCAAATTTACCAATCGATTCGCCGGTAACCATTCCAGAAATTGTTCGAGTGTATTAATTTTGTACCCTGACACACTTCCGATTGAATTATATACACTGTTTCGATTGATTTCTTCAGCCGTTAATTGCTTAAAATTCTCATTCCGACCCAGTAGTTTCGGTTCATTTTCATCATGAAACAGATAATAGGAATGATCCACTGTTTTACAAATGTCTACTTCTACAATATCAGCACCCGCATGATACGCCAACGTGGCAGATTGGATGGTGTTTTCAATGATGTTTCCACCCCAAAATCCACGATGGGACATAATTAGAAACGGGAAATCTTGCTTTCTTTTTAGAAATAAATTAGTTTCCATTATTGACCACCTGCAGGCGGATTAACCCCTGTATCTCCTAATCCTGTTTCGATAACGGGAGCTTTTATCACTCGTTTTGATTTTTTAATACCACTCTTTCGTTCGCCTACTTTAGAACCGCGACCATATACGACATAGAACATAATAGCGCTGATACCCATGATAATAACCGAGTAAACTAGGTTTACCGCAGCTGCATTCACGTTGTTTGCCGCGTCAGCGTTTTTCCGAATCGTAATTCCTAATGTTGGATACGCTGGGTGATAAAGGAACGCGGAGAGATCGTAGTCTGCTAAGAAATTGTTGAAGTTCAAAGCAACCAAAGCCAGAGCAGTCGGTAGTAATGCCGGTAAAATAATTTGGACGAACGTTCTGATTGGTGAAGACCCCAAAATACGAGAAGCGTCCTCTAAGTTGTTATCAAAGGAGTAGTAAGCCCCTTTAATATAACGCAGTGTAGAGGGCAGCATCATAATCAAATAAACGAGTGGTAAAATCCAGACACTCCCAATTACGCTGTTGCCAAATAGCAGCCAAGACGGCGAGTCATAAGAAATGATTAGTCCAAGCGCCAACATCAAACCAGGTAAGAGCCAAGGGATATAGAACATGTATTCCATCCACTCTGCTAATTTGTTATTTTTATTCTGCATGACAATTCGCGCAATCAGAATCATAAACAATACAGCTAATACTGCCGCCCCACCTGCGTACGCCATACTTGTCAACAGTGGTCCAAAGTTGTTGCGGTTTGAGAGAATGCTTGCATAGTTCTCCAAGGTGAAATAGTCAAAGGACAAGACTGTTTGCGAAATTCCTTGTAAGTTCATAAACGAGAACAGAACCACTAATACAAGCGGAGTTACATAAATAAAGAACAGTAAATAAGAAAGGATATGCACGATTACATTTGCTACTGGATTCTCAATTTTTTGTTTCGCGACACGTGTTTTTGTTTTCGAGATAGACATATAATTGCCTTTTTTCTCATTACGAGTCATCACGATCAGCAAGATAATTTGAGCAAATCCAAGGATGATAGAAAGCAAAGCCGCCAAGTCCCTTGAAGTTGGTCGTTGCGTAAAACTTAATATTAACGGAGAAATGGTTTCAAATTTGCCGCCAACCATGATCGGTGCAGCCATCGCACCTAAACCAAGTTGGAAGGACATGATAATCAATGTCATCATAACGGGGAATAAGGTCGGGAAGACAATGTCTTTCAATACTTGCCATTGGCTGCTGCCTAAATTCTTAGCAGCTTCAATGGTGTTGTGGTCGAGTCCTTTTACACCATTTCTAAAGAACAACATATGGTTCGTTGTACAAGCAAAGGTCATAACAAAAAGAACAGCTGGAAACCCTGTAAACCAATTCGGATCCATTTCAGGGAAGAAACGCAACATTGCATTTGTGATCACACCTTTTTGACCATATACATAGAGATAACCGTTGTTTAATACCATTCCGCTAAAAACAAGGGTCGACATGAAGCCCACTCTTAAAAGCTTTGCACCCTTTACTTCAAAGTATTCGGTCACTAGCACGATAAAGGTCCCCACAATATTAACAGTGATGGTTAAGGCAATCGCTAGTAGAAAGGAATTTAAAACCGCTTGAATGGCCCTTTTGGAACGAGATAACCGATCGAAAGCCGATAAGCTTAATTGTCCGTCTACCCAAAAAATATCTACGAGCACATTAATGTTCGGTAAAATTAAAAGAGCAATAATAAACCAGCCAATAAACAAGCAAAATAAATAAAAAGGAATTTTCGTTACGATATTTGATTCTTTTAGTCGATTCATTGCCTTACCCTCCATATTCTAGAATGTCATATGGATCAATATAGAGTGTGATTGCTTTTTTATCGAGCATGGGCGTATTTCCGTCTTCCTTCACGATGATGCGCAGCGTTGTACCATATGCCTCACAAATATAAGTAGAGAAAGTTCCATAAAAAACTTCATCCAAAACCGTTGCTTGAACGGGGATCGCCTTGCTATCTTCATTGACCCAAAGTTTTATTTTTTCTTCTCGGATATAGTGACGGGCATTTAGATTAAATGGTGTACCTGTTGTTTGTTCATTTAGGTAAGTCATAAACGGTGTTTCTAAGAAGTTTGCTTCTCCAATAAACTTACAAACAAATTCTGTCGCAGAGCGGTCATAAATCTCACGCGGTGTACCGATTTGCTCGATTTTGCCATTATTAAACACAGCGATATGGTCTGAAATTTCTAATGCTTCATCTTGGTCATGAGTAACATAGATAGCTGTCATCCCTGTTTCCCGTTGAATTCTCTTTAATTCAGCACGCAATTGTTTCCGCAACTTGGCATCCAAGTTCGATAGCGGCTCATCAAATAAAACAATATTCGGTCTTTTTGCTAATGCCCGTGCAATAGCGACCCGTTGTTGCTGCCCTCCTGATAAGTCGGAAACATTCTTTTGAAGTTGTTCTTCATTTAATTCTACTAAGTCTGCCAATTCCATAACTCGTTCATTGATTTGTGCCTTCGAGTACTTTTCAATCTTCAAGCCATAGGCAATATTATTGAAGACACTCATTGTTGGGAATAAGGCGTAGGATTGGAAAATCATCCCTAACCCTCTTTTTTCCACTGGTGTCTGGATAATATTTTTCCCTTTTACTTCGATACTGCCATTGCTTGGTTTGATAAAACCAGCAATCGAACGCAAAGTCGTGGTTTTGCCACATCCGGAAGGGCCTAAAAGCGTAAAAAACTCTCCTTCTTTTACTTCAAAGTTGACATTATCAATTGCCACAAAATCATCGTACTTTACTTGTAAGTCCTTTACTTCAATCATGCGTCTACTCCTTCATTTCATGATAAATTTATAAAAAGCGAAATAGAGCCTATTTCGCTTTTTACTTTACTCTCAATTGTTTATGGCATTAATTCTAGTTCAACTTTTTCCATCCAGGAGCTTAAGTTCTCACGGACAAAGTCCCAGTCAACATCCATTGGTTCTGTTTCGTTTGCGATTTCAATTAATCGTTCAGGTGCACGATCCACTGCCGCCTCATTCACTGGCAATCCACCGAATTCTTCAACAAAAGCACCTTGCATCTCATCACTTCCGAACCAATCTACAAATTCTTGAGCAACGGAATAATCATGGTCTTCCCCTTTGTTGATAATTCCAATTTGCTCACGCATGGTGATTACCCCTTGTTCTGGGTTGATCGGAACAGCGGTAAAGCCAAATTCTTCTTCAGCTCCTGGTAATCCACCTAGGAAATGATAGGAAACTGGAATTTTACCTTCAGCGAAGTTTTGAAGTTGTTCTTCGTTTTCAGGTGTTTGATATCCATTTGCTAGATATTTTTCTACTTCATCCCAACCTTCTTGAGAAATTCCTAAGTCGCCATCTTCATCCACATATTGCAAGAGAATACTCAAAATTGCTTTTTGGTCTGTTCCAGAAGCAACACCAGCTGGTACACGATACATCCCTTCCAATTCTGGCATTTCACTTAAATCTTGCCAGTTTTTAGGAGCTTCATCTTCGGAGACAAATTCTGGATTGTACATCATGAAAATACGTTGCTCAATAAGCGGATGGAAGTATTCTCCTCCAACATTCGCATCAGCCGGAATATCGCCAATCCACGATGGTTCATATTCAACAAATAATTCCTCGTCAAGCAATTGGAAAAACATTGCTTCGTCCATACCGAAAGCGACGTCTGCTTGAGGAGAACTAGCTTCTACCAATAAACGGTTTAAGATATCTCCACCGCCAGCTTCCACGTATTGTAAATCAAAACCAGCTTCTTTCGCCTTTTCATCGATCCACTCTTGACGTCCACCTGCTAATGAGTTGGAGTAAATTAATAACTCTTTGCTTCCGGTAGTCGTGGTTTCTTCTGTCTCTGTAGAAGTAGTAGAGGTAGTAGAACTAGCCTCTTCTGTATCTCCACCAGATGCACAAGCTCCTAGCAATAATACTGATGCTGCTGATGTAAGTGTATATATCCATTTTTTCTTCATAATATCCGTGTTCTCCTTTTTCATCCTATTTTTATTATGATTCTGATTCACTTAACGATAAGATTCCTCTAATTTCCTTATAGCGGAAAACAAAGTCTCGCGCTTCAATCCGATTATTAAACCGAAGAGTTAGAAAAAACATGACATACCCTTCATCTGAATGGAGCGTTTCTTCTTGAATGGTCAACACTCGCCAATTACGTGCTAGACAAACAGACAAAAATTCGTTGAAGGCATTTAATGATTCGAAGATGATGTAGCAATCAATCATGTCCCTTTGATTGACAATTCTTTTCTTGATACGCTGAAAAGAAGTCATAATAATTAAAAGAGAAATGGTTCCCGCTAATGCACCTTCGTAGAAACCGATACCAATTGCAAGTCCAATACATGCGGCAGACCACAAACCAGCAGCTGTCGTCAATCCTTTAACATGGTTGTTTTTCGTAATTAAAATCGTACCCGCACCAAGAAACCCGATGCCACTAATTACTTGTGCACCCATTCGAGAAGGATCACCTGTTTGATAGGTTTCTGAGATGAACTGATTTGTCATCATGACCATGGTCGATCCTAAACATACTAAAATATACGTCCGAAACCCGGCAGGATGGTTTTTGATATCTCGCTCTAATCCAATGATTCCACCTACCAATACGGCAAGCAGCACTCGAATGGAAATGGTTACAACATTTAGTTCAGCGAGGTCGATATGACTGATAAATTCTATACACCCTGCCCCCTTTGACATTTCAAACTCTCTAATGAAAAGGAGAGTAAATGTTTTTAATAAATGTAAAGCAAAAAGCCACCATTGTGGGACCGTTTCCACCTTCATTATAAATTTATTATAGAGCGCTGTCAATACTCATCAAATTAATTTCCCAAACAGAAAAGGAAGCACCCTTTTGAGTGCTTCCTTTGTAGGAACTTTACTGAATAGCTCCATTGAAATAAGTAGCGATCACTTTGGTATTTGGTACTTTTTCTGTAGGTGCGAGCAATATATTTTGATCAAGAACACAAATATCCGCTAGCATTCCTGGTTCCAACCCTCCAATATCTACGCGACTTAGGGCTAACGCTGCACCCTTTGTATGGGCGTAAAGAGCTTCCGCTACGGAGATACGCTGCTCCAGCATGAGTCCTTCTGACGGGTTGCCGGACAAGTCTTTACGAGCAACTGCATAGTAGATGGACTCTAAGGGTGAGACATCTACTACAACAGGTGTATCCGTTCCAAACCCAAGAACCGCACCAGCTTCTAAGAAGTTACGGAAAGGAAACATTTGCTTCGCACGCACAGGGCCTACCTCTGCATCCAGCGCTTCCCAGCCTACTAACAGATGACTTGGCTGGACAGAAATGACAAGTTGCTCTTGATTAGTTAACGGAATATCATTTGCATCCATTACTTCCAAATGTTCCAACGTGTTGTATTTTCCTTCTGGTAAAGGGAAACGTCGCAAGCTTTCTTGATAATATTCCAAAGCCAAACGAATGGCTCGGTCGCCGATGGTATGAATCCGAATGGGCCACCCATTCTCGTTAGCTTTGAGAATAAGCTTCTGCATTTTCTCAACCGCAATAAGAGGCGCGCCAATATCCCCCTCAAAGTACGGATAGGTGTATTCTTCTTTCATAAAGGCTGTATGGGTACTCGTAACTCCATCAAAGAACTGTTTCACTCCACCGAATCTTAGGGTCTCTGATTGATAATTCTGTGCAACTTTCTTAATAGTTTCTATCTCTTCACGCATGGCAGGATAGAAATTGATTCGCACACTCGACTCACCTTGAACCGTTTCATACAATTCAGGATAAACCAAATCATCTTCGGCTTCTCCCGTTAATGCGACATCTCCAACTGTTGTGATTCCCATTTTATTTAAGTGATGCATATATCGTTGGCACTCGGTTGCGAAGTCAGCTTTTAATGGGTCAAGGATTTTGGCAAGATAATGAATGGCGACAGCTTCCAAAAATACACCGGTTAACCCTTCTCTATCGATTAAAGCTTCGCCACTCATCCCAGTAGGTACATTCGACTCTGAGATGGACATCATCTCCAAAGCTTTGGTATTGAGCCAAATTGTATGCGCATCTCCAGAAATAAGAGCAACCGGTGTATCCATACAAATCGCATCGATGGATCTTCGAGTTGGATAGACATTTTGACCAAACTCACTGCTGTACCAGCCAATGCCGATTTTCCAACCATTTACGGTCGGCAGGTCGGCAACTTGAGCAGCAACTTCCTTTTCTGTAAGTCCATGAATATACGTTAATTTTTTATTGTATAGTAATACCGAGAGGAAAAAATGAACATGCGCATCAATAAATCCTGGTACAATCATTTGATCACCGTACTGGAGGACCTACTTTGATAATCCGATTTCCTTCGATTTGAATAAAACCTTTGAATGTGGTTTTCGTTTTTACGTCAAAAATATAGTTTGAAGTCAGTATCATGTTATAACCCCATTTTCACATCTAAGAATAGTTCGTTAAAATAATTCATCACTTCTTGCCCTAAATATTCATAATGTTCCAGAACATTGATTGTTTCCCTATCTGGATACAGTAATTTATTATCCGTTACTTCTTTGGGCAATAATTCTTTCGCAGCTTCGTTTGGAGAAGCATACTGCACATAATCAATGTTTTGCTTGGCGTTTTCTGGACGGAGCATGAAGTTCATAAACGCATAAGCCCCTTCTATATTCCCTACCGTTTTAGGAATGGCAAAATTGTCGGTCCAGACAACACCAGCATCTTCAGGCAGAATATATTCAACATTTGGATTTTGGTAAGAAACCCACGCTGCATCTCCAGAGTAGCCAATCCCAATTAAGGCTTCCTCATTGATTAACAAAGAACGGATTTCATTATTCAAAATTGCATGGATATTAGGCGTTAATTCGGTTAAATGGTCAGCTGCCGCTTGCAGTTTTTCTGGGTCTGTTTCATTTAATGACATTCCCATTGATTGGAGAGCCATCCCCATCGTTTCTCTTGCGCCATCGATTAATAATAGTTCATTCTCAAAACGAGGATCCCATAAATCAGACCAATTTTTAATATTGTGGTCAGGTAATTTGGCTGTGTTGACCATGATTCCTACCGTTCCCCAGAAATAAGGAACCGTGTACTTATTGCCGGGATCATATGGCTGGTCCATTAAGTATTCTGACTGATTCTCCAAACCAATAATTTTTTCATGGTCGAGTGGCACGAGTAAATCTTTTTCAAGCATTTTTGGAATAATCGAGCCGCTCGGGAATACAAGGTCATACCGAGTGCCGCCTTGAGAAATTTTTGTTTCCATTGCTTCATTGGAATCAAAGGTATCATAAACGACATGATATCCAGTCTCTTCTTCAAACTTTGTGATCAGATCCCAGTCAATATAGTCGCCCCAATTATAAATAATAACTGTGTTATCATCACTTGCTTCATTGGATTGCGTTGCATTAATGGAACGCAGCCCCATCACTAATAAAATTGCTACTACCACACTACCAAAAAATACATGTAATTTTTTCAATCTCATCCCCCACCCAACTATTTTGTTTTCTCCATAAAAGGATCGAGGCATATTATAAAACGAAGTTTAATTTTTGTAAACTAAAAGTTTAGCAGTTTTCTATAAACGTGCAAGTGAGGCTCAAAAAAAGGTCCACTTCTACCAAAATCGTTAAAAGCGTGCAAGTGGCCTCTAAAAAATACTCTCACTTCTACCAAAAACGTTAAATGCGTGCAAGTGAGCTCTCAAAAGCACTCTCACTTGCACGCATTCTTATTTTTTAGCTTGCTCCATAAATTTTTCTGCATCCACTACTACTCGAGTATGGGTCGCTTCTCCAATTGGTTTTCCGTCTACTTTTGCATATATATGAAACGTATATCTTCGCTTATCCTGTTCTTTCAGTTCAATGGTCACAATCACTTCTTTACCAACAAAAGTTGGGGCAAAATGCGACACAATCAACTTTGTCCCAACACTTGTTTCATTTTCACCAATCTGTTCTTCTAGCCATGTCCATGCTGCATTTTCCATATAGGCGATCATCATAGGCGTGGATAAGACGGCTAAGCCACCTGACCCGACTGATTGAGCGGTATCACTCTCTTTGACTTCAAATCTTTTTTCAAATTGTTCATTCATAAAATGGTCTCCTTTCTATTAGAGAAAAAACCGCTCTATTCTACTGTGAGAAAGGAGCGGTTTCTTTGGTTTCTATCAGTTGTTGATACTCTTTCTCTAAAGGAGCAAGGCACCGCTGTTTGATTAAATCTGCCAAACTGATTCCATAATACTCGGATAGGTAAGAAAGCCATATGTACTCTTGGTCGGTAACAGGAAGTGTAATTTCATCCATATTATTTGCTCCTTTTCCTTTTATTGCCTATAGCATATCGAAATCCACTTTCATGAACAATACAGATCGTGATAATCTCATATGAATTTTAACGAACACTCATTTTTTTTACTAGTTTGCTTTACAAACTAGTCAGGAGAATGTATACTCTTTTTAACTAGTTGGCAATACATAATAGATAAGGGGTGATTTGCATGAAACAAACACAACTTTTAAAAGGCGTCTTAGAAGGATGTGTACTCCTCATTATTTCAGAAGAAGAAATTTATGGATATGATATGGTTCAAAAATTGAGGAACTTTGGCTTCACTGAAATGACGGGTGGGACAATCTATCCTCTGCTTCAAAAGTTAGAAAAAAACAAGTTGATTTCTAGCATAACGCGACCTTCCCCGGATGGACCAGACCGGAAATATTTTCAACTCACTAAAGATGGTCAATCTTATACGCAAGAATTTATCAAGCAATGGCGCAATTTATCAAGCAATGTTGAAGAGATTATTCACTCAAAGGAGCGATTTTTACATGACAAATGAACACAAACTAATTGAAACCAATAACCGTCTGCGTGAACAACTAAGTATCGAAAATCAAGAGTATTACGAAAATCTGCTTCTGTACATGCGAACCAACAGTCTTTTTCATAATGATCAAGAAGTCGAAGAATCCTTGCTTCAAATTCTTCAAGATATTTTAGAGGCACAAGCAAACGGAGAGTCAGCTCAAAGTTATTTTGGACAAAATCCTGATGCAGTCGCAGATGATTTACTGGCGAATATAAGCAAGACCAGTCGCAAAGAAGTGCTTCAATTAGTTGGCATAATTTTTGGAATCAGTACGCTGTTCTCCCTATTCAACCAACTATCAGAAAACCGAATTGATTTCTTATTCCTTTTACTAAATGGATTGCTTTCTTTCTTGGCTGTTTTTCTTTTATTCAAAGTGATGAATCGACAAGTTTATAAAAAGAAGTTCTATTCAGTCGTTTTTTTATGGGTGATTTTTTCAGCTGTTCTCGGAATTTACTTTTTTATCTCTGCCTATACTCCACCTCTTCTTACGGTTCATTTGTCTAGCCAGACAGCTATTATTTTACTGGCACTATTAATTATCGTAATGACTGGAGCCATTTTTTATGAATCTCGAAAGGAAAATAAAATGTGGTGGTCCTTTACACCAATGATTTGGATTATGGGTGCCTTTGGGATTGGTACGCAGCTGGACGGATTTAAAACCTTTTTGAATACACAAACAGGAGTTTTAACCGTCATCACTTTCCTCATCGTCGGACTTTTGTTAAACTTTCTTGTATCTTATTATTTATTGAAAAAAGAAAGGAACCATTAAATGGCGGACATAAAAAAAACAAATGTGATGCGAATTCTCGAACAACATGACATTCCTTATCAAGAGCATCATTATTCGAAAGATGACGTAAAAAAGGGAATCGATGTAGCTCAAAAAACAGAAATAGACCCTAATCAACCTTTTAAAACTTTAGTTACGGTTGGAAAATCAAAAGAACATTATGTCTTTGTTATTCCAGTAAATAAAGAACTGGACTTGAAAAAAGCAGCCAAAGCAGTAGATGAAAAGAGTATTCAGATGATTAAAGAAAAAGAATTGCTGCCTCTCACTGGATACCGTCACGGTGGTTGCTCCCCCATTGGAATGAAGAAGTCCTTTCGCACGACCTTCCATTCATCGGCGCAAGAGTACCCTACCATACTCTTTAGTGCTGGCAAGGTCGGAGTAAGCGTAGAAGTGTCGCCAACTGATGTAATGAAAGTACTGGAAATTCAATTTATGGATGTAACAAAGTAAAAACCATGAGAGTGGGACAAAAGGCGTTTAGTTCCGAATCTTCTAACGCATACCATATCCGTAAGCAGCTAAAGCTGCAACGGCTATGGCAACTGGAACGAATAAGCGCAGGATGGTCATAGACCATCAGAGCATGATTCCGGAAGCACTGTGGGCTAACGCCCAAGTGTATCATGCTTGTAAGCTGCTGAAGCAGCAACAATCATGACAAAGTGACGTCGGAGCTGTCTTTTGGAGCACGTTTACGGAGCAAATATTCGTATGTAGAAGAGAGGCTGGGACTTTTGTCCCAGCCTCTACTTACTAATCTTAGTATGTTTTAGTTATTGTAAGAAGTCTACCAAATCGGCAGGCGCTTCATCTAATGGTATTTCTTTTACAAATTCAGCTACTGTTCGGACGCGTTTTGTGAGGGTATCATCACAAGTTATCAGAGTCAGCCATGTTTCACCTGGCTGGTCTTCAATCACATGTACGTCTGTTGGCTCAACCTCATCATGCACAATGACTTGATATTCATAGATTTTGGTTAAATCAGTCAGATAGATGGTATCCCCAATTTCAACTTCCATCACAGGGCTGAAGAGTAGATCAGGGTCTACCATATTATGTCCTGCTAGGGCATAGTTGCCTTCTCCCATTACTTGTTCTTCTTTCATGGTTCCTGCAGTCAGTGCCAAAGTATAGGGATCCGTTCCTTTTCCAATTGGTAAGTTCAATCCGATAATCGAAGCTACGTTTCGACATGTATAAACCTGAATAATTCATAGTTTTTCTAATATGCTCTCTAAACCTTGTCCCGTCCTTGTTTTTCATATTGTTATCCGACAC
>NZ_JARBEA010000035.1 GCF_028863945.1 Jeotgalibaca caeni
CAAAAAAATGGCTCTCGCCACCCCAAAAGGGATCTGCGAGAGCTATTTCTTTATTCATTTTTCTGGTTTTGTCCCAGACTCATTATTCCGGAAGCACTGTGGGCTAACGCCCAAGTGTATCATGCTTGTAAGCTGCTGAAGCAGCAACAATCATGACAAAGTGACGTCGGAGCTGTCTTTTGGAGCACGTTTACGGAGCAAATATTCGTATGTAGAAGAGAGGCTGGGACTTTTGTCCCAGCCTCTCTTTCCGGTCGCATTATATTTCCCTCATGGTGCCTCTCACCTTTTCAGGAATCATAACGACTTCTGTTGTTAAATCAACGGGGCGATAGGTTGGATCAATACATTCCTCCCAATATTCCATATGCTTTTGATCAATCCAATGCGCAGACGTTTCTACATCTTGTCCGCCAGTTCCTTGAACGGAATACCAATACAAGTATTCATTCCCGTCCAAGATTTCACGGAAGATTGTTTCGACATACGTTTTTTCGCCTTCTAAGGTCACCAACACATCGTGTATGTTCTCATTCAAGAAGGTTAACCACTCATCAACTTTCTGGGTCTTGCCGCTCTTTACCTTAAATCGAGTTAATTCTACATTTATTTGATCCAATATGCTGTCCCTTCTGGTGTTCGGTCCATAAATCCATACTCAATCAGGTATCTTCTGATAGTCACGAAGTCTGCATAAACGGTTTTCAGTATCTCGTTGACTTCTTTTTCAGAGTAGGTTTTGTTCGGTTCGAATCGCCGGATAATATTCTGTAAAACAATAAGTTTCCGCTTCTCTTTGCTTGGGAAGGTGTCGATCTTTCCATCTAGTCCTTCTTTGAAATAAGTAGACAAGACTTTTTCCTTTTCTTCTTCCGTTATGGCATAGCGTTCATCAATCATGGTTGCCCCCTTGTGGAAATCAATGAAATCCGCACTCTTTTTATTTTCTTTCTTGTTCTCCAAAAGCGTCATCAAAGCCAGAAAAACCTTTGCCTGCTTTTCTTTCTCTTTCAACTTAAAACGATGTGTGCGGATTGTAGAGGCACTGCCACCATTCATCTCCGCAACAATTTCTTTGTCGGTTAAACCTTTTTCAAAATAATGAAGCAGTTCTTTTTGATGTGCGGTGATTCCGGTATACTTTTTATCCATCTGCAGTAAATAATCAAATACAGAAGTATGTGCTCGTTGAATGTGGTGACGAACCGTTTTACGAGCGTCATATAGTTTCCCTTCAATGGGGAAAATGACGCCATTCTCAAATCGCTCGTTGCATAGTAAGCAGACATATTCATCGTTCGTTTCATGGTAAAAATAACCCTGCGTCAGCTCATCAATCTCTGCATCCCAAAAATAATCTTCATCTGACATTTGTAAATAAACCTCCAATTTGTTTGCTTATTTATAAACATTATATAGTATTGTCTAATATATTCCAATAAAAAAGTAGCTTCCGTTTAAAGAAGCTACTTTTTTAATTAGAGTTTAGTATCCCACCGATTGCACCAAACGTTTTTGTTTACCCGTCCTTTGAATTCGCTCTTGCCAACTAACTTTTGAATCAACACGTCAACTGCCTCTTCGTGATCCATATGAGCATTGATATATGTTCGGCTCATGGTTAAATCGACTAAGTGGTTCGTCAAGTTTAGACTAATGAAGGCAGTAGGAACTTCTTTTACATACCAAGGTTGTTGGGCGGCCATGATGTCCGTAGCCACAAATTCTTCTATTTCAAATCCTTCTTTCTCTAATCCGTCTATCAGCGTTTTCTTTGTCTTATCAGAGTCCGTCTCCTTCAATAAAAATGAGTTGAATGCGGCGATGCTTCTCCGGACATAAGGGCAGCATATTCTGCGTATCTTTTACCAATGTGATGTATGATTCAGCCGCTCCTCTGTAATGATTCCGTTCTTGTATCCATCCGTGATCGTAAAGTACTCATTTCTTCAGAATCAATGACAACTTTGAACGAAGTATTCGTCATTATCGAAATTATCGAAAGACCAAATGTGTCAAAATAAATGCGGTTTACTACTAAAAGTGGAATAAATACCCTTTAGCCCTTTACTTATGTCGAAATAAGGGCTATAGTTATTACTGTAGTAGTTTTGTTAACGAAATAAGATTGTATGTTATTCATGTATATGATTAATTCTCTCTTTTTTTGAACGAAGTATTATAATATAACGTGCAAAAAGCACAACGGAGGAATATCATTATGAATAACGGTACAGTAAAATGGTTTAACGCAGAAAAAGGCTTTGGTTTTATCGAATGTGAAGGTTCAGATGACGTGTTTGTACACTTCTCAGCGATCCAATCTGAAGGATTCAAATCTTTAGACGAAGGACAAGCAGTTACTTTTGAAGTAGAACAAGGTAACCGTGGACCACAAGCAGTTAACGTTCACAAAGCATAATTTAAAATTTAACTTATCAAGAGGCTAGGAAAGACTAGCCTCAAATAAAAAAATCATAATGAAATAATCAGAATTCTGATTGTTTTATTGTGATTTTTATTTTTGGTTCACTGTCTCATTTAAAAGGACAAAATCTCTACCGCCTTCAGATTTAGAAAGCGGTAGGGATTTTCTTTGTTCAAGGATTACGTTTTCCCCTTTGTGTATTTCTAGCATACTATTTTTTTTGCGGAATGCTATGATAAAGGGGACGTATGAAAAAGGAGAACAATCAATGGAATTAGAACGAATTACCCTTTTTGTAGAAGGGAAGTTGGGTCAAGACACAACCGGACATGACCTGAACCATGTCAGACGCGTTGAAAATGTGGCCCTGAAAATTGCGGAACAAGAAAAGATGGCGCTAGAGGAAATTACCATCATCCGAGCAGCTGTTTTGCTGCACGATGTGATTGATGAAAAATTGTTTGATGATGTGGAGAAGGCGAAACAAGAAGTGAGGAGCATCCTGCAGGAAAGTGGTGCGACAGCTGAAGAAATTGATATCATCGAAGACACGATTGAAAATATGTCTTATTCAAAAAATTTAACGAAGAAGCGTAAGCTCACAAAAATTGGCAAGGTGGTCCAAGATGCAGACCGCATTGATGCGATTGGCGCAATCGGCATTGCCCGGACCTTCTATTACGGCGGTTCAAAAGGGCATGCGATGTATGATGAGACCGCACCGATCCAGGCAGAGGACTTAGATGAAAAGTCGTACCGCAAATCAACAAATGTGGTGAACCATTTTTATGAGAAACTGCTGCGTTTGGAAGACTCGATGAATACGGAAACTGGGAAAAAACTAGCGAAGAGTAGAACAGAATTCATGAAGAAGTACCTCGAACAATTGGCGAGGGAAATAAGAGGGGAAGTATAAAAGAGAGTGCTCCAAAAGGCCTTTAGACCCGAATCTTCTAACGCATCCCATATCCGTAAGCAGCTAAAGCAGCAACAATCGTGACAAAGTGACGTCGGAATTGCCTTTTGAAGCACGTTTACGGGGCAGACATTCGTATACAGGAAAGAGGCTAGGGATTTTCCCTAGCCTCCTTTTTGGAAGAGTCACATTTTAGATTTATCTTTTGATAGAAATCTAAACAACCAGCGAAGAAAAGCAATCCATAGCCCCAAATTCAGCAAAGACCATCCTGTTACGAGAAAAGCGTTTATTATTTTTTGCGCTTGCGCTTCTGTCCCTACATGATTCAAGAAGTAGATAACAACAAATGGTGAAACAGCGATTCCACCTAAGATGAATAAAATACTGAGGACGGAAGAGACAGCCGCTTTTTTACTTTCCTTCTTTCGTGCCTGGAAAATTTGATAAAGGAAAAATAAGATAGAGAGCACAATGATTGTATAGTAAAGAGCAGTCCCAAATCCGGCAAAGTCAAAATTACTTACTCCTGTTATGATTCGTAACCCTAAAAAAATATTTATGATGATGACGATCACACGAATCATGATTTTCCCCTTTCCTTATGTCAGTATGAGAAAAAGAATGGCCGGAACAAGAATGCTAAAGAAAGCGAGAGGTTTCATGACAGGATTTTTAAGTCGTTCGATTGACTTCACGGTAGTGAAAGGGTAAGTAGACAACGGAATCGTAGTGAAGAGTTGAACCGCGATTAAAATACCAATGAACCAATTGATATAGGAAGTGATGTGGATGATTTTGTTGAATTCCAAAACACCTAAGCCTAAAAGAATAAGTAAATAAGTTAAGTAAGCATACTTCTTGACCGTTGACATTTCGATCACTCCTTTTATCTCTTCACCAATTTTACTTCGATTTCTTCTTCTACATTTGTCTGTTCTTTTTCGTAGGAGAAGTGTACATAAAGGGTCTCGCCGTCTTCTATACTCCTAACTTCAGATACGGCGCCAACTAAATCGCCATCGAGTTGCGATGTGCGGGTATCAAGCACGCCCTCTTGATTACTGCCAATGGTAGCTGAATAAATTTGTTCTTTTTCTTTGTTATAAATCGTAAAAGAGGCAGCAGATACATGTGGTGATTCAGCAGGGTTTAGCTTTTCAATGGAAAAAAGATGATAGGTGGGCTGGATATAAATTTCCTTCCCATTCGATACGAGTACGAGGTCTTCTAAGGCAACATCTTTCGTCCTTGCATCAATAGCGAACACCTCCATTATTGTAGCATAGTTCACAAGTAGTGGAAGCGTTCATTTAAAAAGAAATGAGCTTGAAGAAGCGACTCTTCAAGCTCATTTCTTTTTATTTGTAATCGTAATCTGGAATGCTGGTCCAACGTTTTCTTAATTCGTGGGCAAGCATTTTTGGTTGGCGTTCGCGTGTGAAAATCCCTTTTTTATTTCCTTGGACACGGGCGGTTCCAACCTTGGTTTCAAAATCAGCAAAGTTCCAAACTTGTTCACCGGTTACTTGTTTGAATTCATCAAAGACGCGGTGGTACATTTCGTAGTAGCGCACTTGATATTCTTCTGTGAACGGAATATCGTCAATGGCATGGAAGCCGGCTACTGTATCGGCACCGTATTCGGTGAAAAGAATTGGTTTTTCTGGATGCTTTTTGATCCATGCTTCAATTTCTGCACGCAATGCTTTCTCTGCCGTTTGTAAATCGCCGCTGTTTAAGTACCAACCGTAGTAACGATTAAGTGAAACGACATCTACTAAATCTAGCACTTGATCCACATCTGGCAGAGCAAACATAATGTTGACGATGGTGGTAGGCCGTTTTTGCGGGTCTAACTCTTTTGCCAGATGGACGAGAGGCTCGAAGTATTCGTGTGCACCATCTTGATGGGAAGCCGGTTCGTTGGCAATCACCCACATGACAACTGCCGCATGATTTTTGTCCCGCTGAATCAATTCGCGGATGGCTTGTTCGTGTGCTTCATGAGTTTTCATCTCATCCCATGTGTTTTTCACATCAGAGCCGCTCGTTAAAAGGGCCGAGAATCCAGAGAATAATCCGACCGCAGGAACTTCATCGATGACAACAATCCCCATCCGGTCAGCCAGCCGCATCATTTCTTCTGAATAAGGATAATGCGAGGTACGGAAAGAGTTCGCGCCAATCCACTTGAACAGGTTCAAGTCCATCACATTCGCTGTTTCATTCAATCCGCGACCGTTGTAGTAGGTATCTTCGTGCTTGCCGAAGCCTTTGAAGTAGAACGGCTTCTGATTAATGAAGAATTGTCCTTCTTTAACTTCAACTGTGCGGATTCCAAATGGCTCATCGTACTCATCGATGACTTCGCCTTCTTTTACAACTTCTACGTGAGCGGTATAAAGATAAGCGTTCATTGGTTCCCACAAATGAGCTTGTTCAATCGTGATTGTGGCTTCTGGCGTGTCGGCGCCAGCAACTTTGTTTCCATCTTCATCTAAAATAGAAATCATCACTTGGTCGTAATCGCCAACTACTTGAACAGAAGTCTGAACGGAAGCATCCTCACCGTTTACAGATGGGGCTAACACGATGTCTTCTATGTACGTTTGTGGCGTGGAATAAATTTTGACAGGACGATGCAGACCCGCATAGTTGAAGAAGTCGAAGTTCTCATCTACATGATGGATGGTGCGTCCATGTTCATCCGTTGATTGCGTATGGTTTCCTACTGGCAATGTTGTGTAGTCCAAAAGGGTACTGACTTCCACCAGCAAACGGTTTTTACGGCGCTGGATGACCCCGTTTATTTCTGCTTCAAACGGCAGGAAGCCGCCTTTATGTTCCACCACTTTCTGGCCATTCACATAGACAGTGGCTTGATGCGTCGCGGAACCAAAGCGTAGAACCAGACGCTCACTTAATAACGTTTGTGGAATCGAAAACTCGCGTTCATACCAAATCGTGCCAGCATGATTACGGATTTTTGAAAGCACCCCTTGATCATTGAAAGAGCCGGGAACAGCCATCAAATCAGTAGTTTCCAGAGGTTGATCTATCGCGACATCCTTAGAGCCATCATCCAAATAAAATTTCCATACACCGCTTAGGTCAATCAAGCTGCGCGTATCGGTTAGAGTTGGGTACAACATCATTCATCCTCCTAAAGTGAGTAGTTATCATTAATTGTAGTGTACCGCGGATGCCGAGGATTCACAAATACAAACATTTCGAGTCAAAACGTGCAAGTGAGCCTCAAAAAAAGTCCCACTCATACCATTATTGCCAAAAGTGGACAAGTGAGCCTTAAAAATAACACTCACTTGTACCAAAATCGCAAAAACCGTGCAAGTGAGTCAAAAAAATTGGCTCACTTGCACGGTTGGGAATATTCAACTTGAATTAAAATGGATTTTCCAAGTAATCCAAGGCGTAAGTCACATGCAACTCGGCTGCATGCAGCAAACCTTTTTCATCAATATCAAATTGCTCATGATGGTGGTTGAATGCGGTTTGTTCGCTGCTTTGGGTACCGACAAAGCAGTAGATCCCTGGTGCAACAGCAAGGAAATCGGCAAAGTCATCGGCGCCCATGCTTTTTGGTGCATTGGTGATGATGTTTTCTGCGCCTACAATTTTTGCGGCGGCTTGGAATGCATGCTCGGCAGCGCGCTCGTCGTTAATCAAAGGGGCGGCAGCATCGTAGTTAGAAAACTCAATCGATGTGCGGTGCGCTTCAGCAGTTAGACGGGCGATGCGTTCGACTGCTTCTAATACTTGTTGGCGGACGGCCGGGTCAAAGGTTCGTACAGTTCCTTCAATCGTCGCTTCATTGGCGATAATATTATAGTTGGTTCCAGCGCGCAGGACACCAATGCCGACAACCACTTCGTCGCTTGGTTTTACTTCGCGAGCTACGATGGTTTGAAGCTCCGTGACAATCGCTGCTGCACTAACCAATGCATCACGGCCTTGATCAGGATTCGACACATGGCCGCTCTTTCCATGAACCGTGATCTTGAAGATATCACAAGATGCATTGCTTGGACCAGGCGTTGCGATAATTTTACCAAGCGGATTCCGCGAGCTGAGGTGAATTCCAAAGACATGATCCACATCATCGACGAAGCCGCCGCGGACGAATTGACGTGCGCCTGCTCCAATTTCTTCAGCAGGTTGGAAGGCAAGAACAATGGTTCCAGCGAAATCTGCAGTCCGTTCCTTTAACACTTTCGCTGCGCCAAGCAGGGCAGATGCGTGACCGTCGTGGCCACATGCATGGTTAACGCCAGGATGTACGGATGCATAGGGTGTTCCGGTCCGATCGTCCATCGGCAAGGCGTCAATGTCGGCACGCAGCAAGAGCTTTGGTCCCGGTCCTTTGCCGCCTTCTAAAGTAGCTAGCACACCGGTTTCTCCGACATTCACATAAGGAATCCCTATTTCTTCTAACTCTTCTCGGATCCGTTGAATGGTTTTGTATTCTTTTAAGCTGACTTCAGGATGTTGATGGAAGTGGCGTCTTAAGGAAACAATATATTCCTCTTGTGCCGCTACTTGTTCATGAATGGATTGTTGGGTAAGGGTAGACATGAAATTCCTCCTTGTTATTTGGCTTCATCCCAGATTGGAATGCTCGAACCTTTAGAAGATTCTTCAATAACTTCCGCAGTTCCTTCTGATTGGTAGTATTCAACGATGGTTTGGTACACTTCGTTATCCGCTTCTTCTGGCCGAGCAACAATGGTGTTGTAGTAAGGCGCAGATTCTTCTGTAACAGGTTCAAGGAATATCGCATCCTCCGTTGGAATAAAACCAGCATCTACAGCCATTCCGCTATTTACAACCGATGCATCTAAATCTTCTAATGCACGGGCCGTTTGCGAGGAATCCAATTCATGGAAAACAAAGTTATGTGGATTCGCAACAATATCTTCTTGTGTTGGCAACAGTCCTGCTTCAGGATCAATTTCAATCAACCCAGCTGTCTGCAATAAGTTTAACGCACGACCGGTGTTGGAACCGTCATTTGGAATACCAATTTCCGCACCGTCCGGTAAGTCCGCAACGTCTTTTATGGATAAAGAGTAAATTCCGAGTGGAGCCATTACCGTATACCCGATGACCGTCAAATCCTCGCCGGCATTTTCATTGTATTCATCCAAGAAAATTTCGGTTTGGAAGGCGTTCAAGTCAATGGAACCATCTGCCAAAGCCGTGTTTGGCGTGGCGTAATCAGTAAACTTGGTTAGTGTTACATCAATATTTTCTTTCTCTTTTAATTGTTCAATCGTATAGTCCCAAGGTTCATTCACCTCGCCGACTACCCCAATGGTTACTTCAATCGGCTCTCCGTTCTCACCAGCCGCAGTTGTATCAGACTCCCCACCACATGCTGCTAAAAAGAGAGCACTTGCTGCAACAAAACCTCCGAAAATTCTTTTCTTCTTCATCTATTTTTTCCTCCTATTTTCTTACTAAGTGGGATCTTCCCCCTTGACGTGCTGCAACACCTCAAGAGCCCCGGTTGTTACCTAATGATTCTTATTCCCAAGCTGGAACGTCATTACCGCTTGTGAGTTCTTCAATCAATTGCGCGGTTTCTTCTGTTTGGTATTCTGCGACAACTTTCAAATATAATTCATTTTCTGCATCTTCTTCGCGTGTTGCGATTACGTTTTTGTAGACTTCATTTACTTCAGCAATATTGTCCGTATCCAAGAACAGCGCATCTTCACTTGGAACAAGACCAGAGTCGGTTGCGAAGTTGGTATTGATGACTGCCGCATCCACATCAGGAAGGGAACGAGCCGTTTGACTTGCATCTAGTTCGGTAATCACTAGATTTTTTGGATTTTCGGTAATGTCGCTGACGGTCGGCTCTGTGCCTGCTGCTTCGTCCAGTTTAATCAACTCGATGGATTGTAGGAGTAGAAGTGCGCGTCCGCCGTTCGTTACGTCATTTGGAATCGCAATTTCTGAGCCGTCTGGCAAGTCTTGGTAGTCTGTTACTTTTTCAGAGTACAGACCAAGTGGAGATACATAGGTGAAGCCAATTGGAACTAAGCTTCCATCGTTGTCTGCGTTAAAGGAGTCTAGGAATGCTACGTGTTGGAAAGCATTGATGTCCACATCGCCTGTTTGAGCTGCTAAGTTTGGTTGCACGTAGTCGCCAAATTGTTCAATAGTCAATTCAATGCCATCTTCTGCCAATCGCTCTTTCACGTCTTCCCATACTTCCACTTCCACTTCACTTACTACTCCAACGGATACTTCTTGCGATTCTTCTTCACCGGCACCGGATGCGCCACATGCTGCCAGAAATAATGCCAAACCTGCTGTTAATCCAATTGTTTTTTTATTCATGATAAATTCCTCCAATTTTTAGTGTGTATTTTTTCTGACCAGATAATTGCCAATCGCTTGGCTGATGAAAACGATGATTAAGATTAAAACTGTTGCTACGAGAATCACGTCGTTTTGGAATCGATTATAACCACGAGAAATTGCTAGGTTTCCTAAACCGCCACCGCCGATTGCTCCAGCCATCGCAGTCAGACCGATTAAATTGATGATGGTGACAGCAGAAACACGGATAATGGATGCCAATCCTTCTTTCAAGTAAACGCGGAAAATAATGTCTAGATTGCTCGTTCCCATTGCCTGCGCTGCCTCAACAACTCCCGGATCTACTTCTAATAAGGCATTTTGTATTTGCCGGGCAAAGAATGGTACCGTTGAAACGACAAGCGGAACGATGGAAGCGGTCGTCCCAATAGCGGATCCCACAACCAATCGGGTAAACGGATAAATCAACGCTACTAGGATGATGAAGGGCAAGGACCGAAAGACGTTCACTAATTTATCCAGTACATTATAAAGGGTTGGGTTTGGGGTCAATCCATTATGGTCAGTAATCAATAAGATGATACCGAGGATGATTCCCAATACACCTGCGATTAAGGCTGAGAAAGTTGTCATATAGAGAGTTTGCAATAAGCTCTCCCATACTTCATCCCAAATCGGTGCCACGTTTGGCAGTAATTCATTAATAAAATCCATTACGCTTCTTCTCCTCTCTTGCTTTTAAGTGCCGCGATGGCTGCTTGATCGATAACTTCAACGGAAACACCGTTCTCTTTCAAGTAACGAATGGCTTCAGCCGTATTGTCTGGCGCTCCTGCAAAGACGAGCAGCAAGGTTCCTACAGGCATGTCTTGCAAAATTTCTACGTTCCCAAAAAGGATATTTCCTTGTACCTGGAAGTCATTGTTCAATCTAGCAATCAGCGGCTCACCCGTTGATCCACCCACGAAAGAAAGTTTCACCAGCAAGTCATCTTCTTCTAGATTCAAGAGAGTAGGATGCTCAATCACTGTTTCAATTCCTTGATCCACATGAGTTGCGGTATTGATGAAGTCTTTCGTCAGCTGATTTTGCGGTTTCGTAAAGATATCAAGGAGCGATCCGTTCTCAATGACGCGGCCGTCTTCCATTACCGCTACCTTGTTGCAGATTTCTTTTACCACTTGCATCTCATGGGTGATGATAACAATCGTCAAGTTTAAGTCCTTATTCAACTTTTTCAATAATTCTAAAATAGAAGAAGTCGTTTTCGGGTCCAGAGCACTGGTTGCTTCATCGCATAATAAAATCTCAGGGTCATTTGCCAAGGAGCGCGCAATCGCGACCCGTTGCTTCTGACCGCCGGATAGTTGGGAAGGGTAGGCATTCGCTTTATCACCTAAGCCCACCAAGTCGAGGAGTCCTAATACTTTGTCCGCAATTTCGTTCTTCGTTAAGGACGAACGTTTCAGTGGAAAGGCCACATTATCGAAAATCGTCCGAGAAGCCATCAAATTAAAGTGTTGGAAGATCATCCCAATTTTTTTTCGAGCTTCACGCAATTCTTCTTTGTTAAAATCTGTAATTACTTTGTTGTTCACCACTACTTTGCCCGAGGTAGGGCGTTGCAAAAGATTAATCGTTCGAACCAGCGTGCTCTTCCCAGCACCACTATAGCCGACAATCCCATACACATCTCCGCGGTCCACGTGGAGAGAGACCTCTCTTACCGCGTTAATTTCTCTTTTCTTGTCATCCCAGAAGGTGACCGAGACATTTTTTAAGTCAATCATCATTCGTTCCTCATTTCTAGTAAAATAAAAACACCCATCCTGCAGCTCCATTTTGTGAAAGCTTGCAAAGGACGAGTGCGCGCGCATCGTGTTACCACCTTTATTCGAATCATCCTCGCGGACAATCCCTTATGGAGTGAATCACTCCAGCGCTTTAAAGGGCGCACCCTTCAAGAACTTACTCGTCGCTCATCCTTGATGCTCCAAGGCCATTTTCCAGTCGTTCCGTCTGCTTGTTCCCACCGATCCAAGCTCTCTGTGAGACTTCCCGAACTGTACTTTCCTCTTCTTAGCATATGTTTAAATATAAAAAATCTCGTCCCGCCAACACAAAAAATCTGCGTTGAAAGGACGAGAGTTGCGTTTCATCTCGTGTTACCACCTTTGTTTACAAAAACATCACTGTTTTTGCCTCCATCAGTACGCCGTCCATTGCAACGGTTGATACTGGCACACTATAACGGGCGCTCCCGTCTTAATCTAAAGCTTACGCATTCGACTAAGCCACTCAGAGACCATCTTCCTGCACTTTTTCCTTGCTTGCTTTCACCAACCCAAGCTCTCTAGAAAAGGAATCCATGAAGTACTCTTCTCTTCTTCGTGTTTTCGATGTGCTTACTATAACCAATTTCACATTTTGTGTCAACCATAATTTTAAAAAAGAAGCTTTTACTATTATCTTGGAAAAAGGGAAGAGGATTGATACAATAAGAAGATGAGAGAACGATTAGTTTTCTAATCTTTATTTATACATCACTGTAAAAGTGGGAAGACCAGCTGTGAAAAAATCCTGAGCTTCCCACTTTCAACTCAAAGTGGGAAGATGAGAGAAAAAATATTTCTGAGCTTCACATTTTTCCCGAAAAAGGGAAGTTTAACATTAGAACATTCTCATTTTAATAATTACAGAAGAAAAAGTAGGAGGAAAACAGATGGCTCTAACCACAAATAAGCAAATGGAACTCATTACAGAATCGAAAATCAGGGAATTTGATCAACTGTTTCGCTCCATCGATGACTGCATCATGATGACAATGGGTGAACCTGACTTTGGCATGCCGGAGAATGTAAAAGAGGCAGCAATAAAAGCCATCCAGGCAGATGAGTCGCACTATTCTCACTCAATGGGAGCAATGGGTGTGCGCCAAGCGATTACGGACTTTTTAGAGAAGCGGTACCAGCTTTCATATGATCCAGAAAAAGAAGTGGTCATGACGATTGGTGCAACCGAAGCGATTTATGCGGCTCTATTAGGTGTTTTGAATCCGGGCGAGAAAGTCATTGTGCCAACTCCTTCTTTCCCATTATATAAACAAGCAACCACAGTAGCATATGGAGAAGTGGTGGAAGTAGATACTTCTGATACCGGCTTTATCTTGACTCCTGACAGGTTGCACCAAGTAATGAAGGAACAAGAAAATGTCAAAGCGATTGTGCTGAATTATCCGAGCAATCCGACAGGTGTAACGTACACACGGGAAGAATTAACGGCTCTGGCAGAAGCAATCAAGCAATATGAAATGTTTGTGATCAGCGATGAGATTTATAGTGAATTAACATATGGTGTGGAACATGTTTCGATTGCTTCCTTCTTACCAGACCAAACGATTTTAATCAGTGGAGCTTCTAAGTCCTATGCCATGACAGGATGGCGGGTTGGTTTCGTAGCAGCAAAAGCGCAATGGCTTCCTCCTATTTTCAAAGCACACCAAACAGCAGTCACAACAGGTGTGACGGTATCTTATACAGCGGCTGAAGAAGCATACCGCAATAGTGCGGATGATGTGGAGCGGATGCGCGTTGAATATGAGAAACGCCGAGATATTTGCGTAACAGCATTAACGGGAGCCGGCTTCTCGGTACCAGAGCCAAAAGGGGCATTCTACGTATTCGCTAAAATCCCGGCAGCTTTCGGTACAGATGACTTAGCGTTTTGCCGAGAATTAGCGAAAGAAGGGAAAGTTGGGATGATTCCGGGAAGATTCTTCGGCGCTGGGGGAGAAGGGCATGTGCGGATGAGTTTTGCGCTCAGCACAGAGCTCGTTCAAGAAGCAATGAACCGTGTCGGGAAGTATGTGGCTTCGAAGTAACGGGTTGTAAAAGAACGAAGAAGCGCGTAAAATAGCTATGATCCCATATGGGAAATAAAATCAGAGTAGAAAATTAAGCGTTAAGTGTCGGAGGGATGGGATGTTGCCCCCGAACGAAAAACAAAGAGCGTGAGGGATCCCGTTTAGAAGGCTTTGCTTTCGTAAACGCGTTCTGAAAGGTAGAACCGCTCTACTTGTTTGCGGTTTGGTTTTCGCATTCGCTGCATTATGAAAATCTTGTAGCGGCTCTATGAAGGAGTTGCTGTTCGTGATGAGGAAATCATCTCGTTCTTTTACCGCTCGCGATATTGCGGTTATTGGGTTAATGATTGCTTTGAAAGTGGTAATGACCCGCTTTTTGGCAATTGAAACGCAATTTGTGCGAGTCAGTTTTACGTTTATTCCAACGGTTCTAATGGCATTGATGTATGGACCATGGGTTGGAGGAATTGCAGGAGCGCTAGGCGATTTGATTGGATTCTTCCTTTTTTCAAGAGGATTTCCGTTCCATCCCGGCTTCACCATTTCCGCTGCGGTAGCAGCCATCCTCTATGGGCTGATCCTGTACAAAAAACCACTCACTCTGCAACGAATTATATTCGCTTGTTTGACTGTAACGGTGCTCGTCAACATAGGCTTAAATTCCTTATGGCTGCGCATTTTATATGATCAAGCCTTTTGGGCCTTATTGCCGGTTCGCTTGCTACAAAATGCCGTCACATTGCCAATTGATGTCGCGCTTATCTACTGGATTACCAAAAATAAACCGATTCAACGCGTATTGAAGGACTATCCGATTCTGTGGAAAAAATAAATAAAAACCGTGCAAGGGAGCTCCCTTGCACGGTTTTTATTTACCCATGAATGTGCATGATGTAATCTTTTTTGCTCATCATTTCTTCTGTTTTTGGACCATAGGAGACGTAACTCACGTCAACGCCCAGTTCCTGTTCCATGAAGGTGATGTATTTCAAAAAGTTTAAGTCGAATACGTCGTTCCAACCAGGCAGTGTTTTGTAAATAGGTTTGGCGCGGCGGAAGTCATTGGCGATAAACGGCATGTCAACGGTCTTTCCATCAACTTCATAAGCAACGCAAACCTTTACTTCATCATATTGGTTCAAAATATCTCCTTTTGTGATGACAATGGAGTTGAGCTTCGATTTGCGAATTGCGTAGCGTAGTTGCGGCAAGTCAAGCCATCCAACCCGGCGATTGCGTCCCGTTGTTGCGCCGAATTCATTACCCAAACGGCGTAAAACCTCGCCTTCTTCTTCTGGTAATTCGGTAGGGAATTCACCTTCCCCAACGCGTGTCGTATAAGCCTTCACCACACCCATGACCGTGTCTTCTTCTGTCAAAGTCATATCGACTGTGAATGAACCGTGGGCAGTAGTCTGGCTGCTCGTCACATACGGATACGTTCCGGAATCAATGTCCAACATGATTCCTTGCGCGCCTTCGAATAATACTTTTTTGGATTGTAGTTCTTCATATAGAGAGGCAGCGGAAGTAAACTGCACGCCCATTTGACGCAACGTAGCAAACTGTTCGAGCACGCCTTGGTAGACCGCATCCACGTCACAGTTTAGTTTGTCGCCATAAATTTTGTTTTTCAAATAAAGAATGTTTCCTAAGCGTTCGTATAGAGTTTCTGGGTCATATAAGTCACATACACGAATATTCTCGCGCGACACCTTATCAGCGAAGCTTGGTCCCATGCCTTTTTTGGTCGTTCCGATTGGTTTCTTGCGCATCGATTCTAGAATTGCGTCTTCTTCTTTGTGATACGGCAGTACCAAGAATGCTTCTTCATCGATGATGAAACGTTTGGAAATGCCGGAAAAGTCAGTTTCCATCGTTTCTAATTCGACAATGACTTGTCCCAAATCAAGCGCCATCCCTTTAGAGAGAATCCCGATTGATTCTGTTTCAGGCGAAATGGAAGGGAGTAGGTGATTGACGTATTTTTTCCCATTGTAATAAATGGTGTGGCCGGCATTGGCACCGCCAGAGAAGCGAATGATGTAGTCATAGTGGCTGGAGAAGTAGTTGACGATTTTGCCTTTTCCTTCGTCGCCCCATTGAGCGCCGATGATTGCTAATTTTTTCATACTTTATCCTCAAACTTTCTATAGACGGTATCGATATTGCGGATGTAAAAGGTAGGGTCAAACAGCTCGTCCAGCTCTGCAGGAGAGAAAACGACCGTAACCTCAGGATCTTCCAACAAGCATTGCTTAAATGAGACGCGGTAATCCCACGCACGCATCGCATTTTTTTGCATCAGCTTGTAGCTCATTTCTCTAGAATGGCCCTTTTCGATGAAGGCAAGCATGACGCGCTGCGAGTAAACAAGCTCATAAGAAGCAGCTATATTTTCAAGCATCCGGTCTTCGTTGACTACGAGTTGCCCGATTAACTCGCGTGCTTTTTCGGTCATATAGTAAACAATCTGGGTGGCATCCGGGAAAATAAAGCGTTCGGTTGAGGAGTGGGAAATATCACGCTCATGCCAGAGGATGATGTTTTCATAACCAACCGGAACCATGGCGCGAACCATACGCGACAATCCGGTCAGGCGCTCGCTCAAGATTGGATTTTTCTTATGCGGCATTGCGGAAGAACCGCGCTGACCTTTTTTGAATCCTTCTTGTGCCTCCAAGACTTCTGTTTTTTGTAAATGGCGAATTTCAACGGCCATACGTTCGATAGAAGACGCAATCATCGCCAAACCATGGATAAAGTCGGCGTGGATGTCGCGGGCAATGACTTGGGTCGCAACTGTAGTCGGACGCAAGCCGAATTGAGCAAGAGCGATTTCTTCTACTTGAGGATTGATATTTGCATAATTTCCGACAGCGCCGGACAGTGTGCCGACTGACAGGGACTCGCGAATAATGGTTAGGCGTTCCAAGTTTCGGTCACACTCTGAAACGTATCCCAACAACTTGAAGCCAAAGCTAGTCGGTTCACCGTGAATTCCGTGTGTGCGGCCAATCGTAATCGTATCTTTGTATTGCACGGCTTTTTCATAAAGAACAGTGCGATATTGTTCAAGTGATGTGTAAATCAATTCCAAGGCGTCCAGCAATAACAAACTTGTCGCCGTATCCTCCACGTCTGAACTCGTTAAACCAAGATGGAAGTAACGCGCCTCATCTCCCATCGGACGGGTTACACAGTTAATGAAGGCGATAAAGTCATGATTAACAATCTCTTCTTCTGCTAAAATTTCAGTAACATCAATGTGTGCATGTGCTATTGCTGCTGCATGCGTTCCAGGCTCGCACATCCCCAATTCTTCATAGGCGTAAATAACACCCAACTCTACTTCCAACCATTTTCGATACTTTGCTTCCAGATCCCACAACTCTTTTATGGGACTTAAGGCATACCTCTCGATCATATGACCACCCTTTCTACCTTTCATATTTTATAGCAATTAATTGCAGTCTACAATAAACAAATAACGAAACAATATATTTTTATTTATTAAATTAATTGTTAATAAAGAGTGGGATAGAACCTTCTTGGCATAGAAAAAGAGGCGGGAATGATATCCCGACCTCTTCATTTACTCTGTAATAATCTCATCATTTTCAATGTAACTCTTAAACTGCTCCGCCAAGTTATCAAATAAGTTGATACCTTCTTCCGAGAAGCCGTGGGTAATCTCGCGCGGGAAATAAAGTCGTTCGTCGCCACGCATCTTGCCCGTCAAGGCTGAAACGATGGAGCTGGCTTGTGAGAGTTCCACAATGGTCCCGTTTTTCTCCATGAACTCAATTTGCGTTTTGCTGCCGGCTTTGTGAGGGCGGTACAAGTCATAAGGCAAGTCGAAACTGTTGTTGGTCGACATATAATAATTAGGGTTGTAGCCCATTTCTTCCATTAAGGACTGCATTGCTTGAATGGTCGGCCAGTCTTTTTCCCGGTCAAAACGTACCGATTTGAAAGGTGCACGGTGCAAGAATCGGCCAGCCAGATCACTTAGCGTCGGGTCAGAATCATCTAGCCAATGACTAAAGTAAGTCGTCAAGACGCCATCATCCAGTCGTAAATAGTCCTTCAATTCCCATGTGTTGTTGAAAAAAGGCTCCAAGAAAGTTGCGTTATGGTGGAATTCCTGCAAGTCATTTTGATAAATGTCCTTGGCCCGTTTCATTAAGTGGTACAACACCATCTCCATCCCGCGTGATACCGGATGGAAGTAAACTTGCATATACATTTGATAGCGGCTGACAATATAATCTTCTACCGCGTGCATACCGGAATTTTCGAAGATAATTCCCTTTTCGGCAGGGCGAATGACTCGCAAGATGCGTGTTAAGTCAAACGTCCCGTACGTAACACCTGAATAATAAGCGTCGCGCAACAAGTAATCCATTCGGTCCGCATCAATCTGACTGGAAATCATTTGAACGACTTGGGGATTGGGATAGGTTTTGGCAATGACAGCTGCCACTTGGTTCGGGAAGTCTAGTCCCACTTCACGCAATACTTGATTGATTTCAGTATCGGGAGAAGTGATGATTTGAATCGTCAAATCTTCATGATCCGTTCCGAAGATCTTTTCAAAAGTGTGGGAAAAAGGACCGTGGCCCAAGTCATGCAGTAAGGCTGCACACAAGGTGACGAGTCGCTCATTGTCATCCCATAACCCATCTCCCGGTTCCACCGTTGGATAGTTGCGGACAAACTTGTCGCAAATGCGCCGAGCAATCTCATACACGCCAAGCGAGTGATTGAAACGGGAATGTTCAGCACCGTGGAAGGTAAAGGAAGATGTGCCTAACTGCTTAATGCGGCGTAATCGTTGGAACTCTTTCGTGTTAACAAGATCCAGAACAACTTGATGCTGGATGTGAATATACCCGTGAACGGGATCACGGAATACTTTTTCTTTGGGTAACATTTCTACGTTATAGTAGGTCTTCATTGCCCTCACCTCCGGGTACGCTGTTCTAGAATTTGTTGATTCCTTTTTTCCATCTTATCGTGCGCCTCTTGATATTCCAGATGAAACGCATCGGTCCAATCAGGTTCCATGATTTGATTTTCACCAGCTGCCAATGCAGCCACAATCATTTCTTGTACCTCTGAAACGGTAAGGGGTACACCCAATAAGTCACTGAGATTTGCCATTGAATCCGGGTTCACATCAGGATAATGCCATTTCGTTTCGGCTCCTTGCAAGCCATTTCGATAGAAGTTCTTGATAAGCTCGCCGCGTTTTGACTGATTGCCTTCTACACTCAAGTAAATCATGATGCCGATTCCCTTTTTGAAGCGTCGTTGGGCGATGCCGGCAAATTTCTTCCCATCGATACTTAAATCAAATTTCCCCGGGCAATACGAATCAGGAATCTCATAGGCCTCTATGTTCTTCCCGTAAGGGGCAAAGGTTTGGCGAATCAGGTTCACCATCATCTCATACCCGTCATCAATCGATAATTTCTCTTCTTCTGGTTCTTTCAGGATAAGCGAAAAGTTTAAAATGCCGCTGTCAGCTACTACGGCCAGTCCCCCAGCCGGACGGATACGAACGTCATAGCCGGACTCCTCTACATACGTAATACCAGCAAGCAGGTACGGTAATTTTGTATCCATCATGCCGAGAATAACCATCTCGTCCATCGGCCAAAAATGAAGAATCGAGGGGCTGCCGTCTTGATTAACTTGCCTTAATAAGGCATCTCCCAAAGCGAATGGCGCTAAGGAGTCACTCTGGAGCGAGTCCGGTAGCCGGTCATATACATAATAAGTGGATTGTCTTAAAAAATCGTTCATAAATCTGCTCCCCATTTGCTTTTCATTCATTTTCTCCATTATAGCAAACTTCTTTTGTTTCGATACGAGATTCGCTACAATGGAGACAGAAATGTATCGACCCTCTGCAGTGGAAAAGGAGAGATGGAGATGAAATATGGTAGTGACTACAAAATGTTACCCGCAACAAGTAAACAAAGTGGAAAAGGAATCCAAGTAGTACCGGATGTCCATTTGTATACGACACAAATTGCAAATCTAGCCTTTATTGGTGAACCAAAGCAAGATGGTTTCGTGATTGTAGATGCAGGAACGCCTGGCCGGGCGGGAGCCATCATCGAGGCAGCGGCCGAACGCTTTGGCGAAGACAGCGAGCCTTCTGCCATTATCTTGACGCATGGACACTTTGACCATGTCGGATCCGTCATTGAACTGGTCGAACACTGGGATGTCCCTGTTTATATTCACGAAAAAGAATTGCCTTATGTGACAGGAAAAGAAGCGTACCCAAAACCCGATTTCACCGTACAAGGTGGGATGGTTGCGAAAATGTCACCTCTGTTTCCGATTGAACCCATTGACTTAGAGGATCATGTACAAGCGTTGCCGATGGATGGATCGGTTCCTTTTTTGCCAGAATTCAAGTGGATTCATGTGCCTGGACATACGGTTGGTCAAGTTGCCTTGTTCCGAGAACGTGATCAGCTGCTCCTTTCTGCGGACGCATTTGTGACCGTGCGCCAAGAAGACCTCTACCGCGTTCTCACTCAAAAAATGGAAATAAGTGGACCGCCGCGTTATTTAACTACTGATTGGCAGGCAGCAAGGGAATCGGTCGAGAAGCTGGCGGCGCTGCGCCCGCAGGTAGTTCTAGCTGGTCATGGGTTGCCTGTAATCGGTGAAGAGTTGACCAAAGGACTGACGAAGCTGGTTGAAAACTTCGACAAGTTGGGCGTTCCGAGTCACGGCAAGTATGTGAAGGAAGAGGATTATCGAGATTCGTGATTGACCCTGTTCCTTAAAAGAAGTTATACTAAGGTAGAAACAGATAGAAATAAAGGGGTGGCGAGTTGTCCGTTGATAAAAGTACAGTCATCGCTTATCGGTTGGAAACAACAGTTGAACAAGATGGCGAACAAGAAATCTTCCTTTATGAAGGGAAAGGGCAAATGACTCAGCTCGGGGAATGGCTTTACCTTCGTTATCAAGAAGAGCATACGGAAAATAAAGTAACCATTAAACTTTCCCGCAAAGGAAAAGTGACCATCATCCGTCGCACGGGTGAAGAATTACTTTCTCGTATGACGTTTGATACGAATGAAAAAGGCAGTGCCTTGATCCCGACGCCAGTTGGAAAGTTGGAATTAGAGACCACTACGGTGCGTTTATTACAAGATTACAAAGAAAAACCGTTTTCTGGCAATGTGAGGCTGAACTATTCTTTAGGGAATGACGAACAAACTCTAGGAAATTATGGAATGTCATTGCAATTTACGACCTAAATATTGTATGATTAAGAGTGAAGTTTTTGAAAGGACGTGGCACCGTTGAAGTTAACCGATTTAGAAGGTACAAACAAAAACGAATTGTCGATGATCGAAGTGGCACACGCAATTTTGGAAGAAACAAGCGATGTAATGGAGTTCAATGAACTCTTGGTTCGTGTACAAGAATATTTAGGCATGTCGGAAGCAGAACTAGAATCGAAAATGATCCGTTTCTATACGAATCTGAATATCGATGGCAGCTTCATCTCGCTAGGAGAAAATCGTTGGGGGCTGCGTTCTTGGTATCCAATCGACTCGATTGACGAGGAAATTCTTTCTTCTATTGATGAAGAAGAAGTGAAAGTACACCGCAAAAAACGTAAGAAACTGAACGCTTTTGCTACTTCAGAAGATGATGATGTGATCGACTACAATGACGATGATCCTGAAGATACGTTTGAGGCAGATGAGGATGAAGAAGAAGATCTAGAAGTGGAAAGCGATGATTTAAGTGATGACGAAGATCTTGCTGAAGACCTAGATGATACTTTGGATCCTGATTTGGATGAAGACTTGGAAGATGTTCCAGAAAGTATCGAAGAAGATCTAACCTTGATTGAAGATGATTTCGAAGATGAAGAAGTTGAAGAAGAAGACGAAGAAATTTAATTTTTTTGTTGACGTATGGCTTTGAGAAAAGTATGATTTTATTGGGCTCCCAATCGCAGGGTTAGGAGTTTACGAGATGAATACAACCCCCCATTCCGTTATTGGAATGGGGTTTTTTCATTTTTTAACCCCCTAAATAGGAAAAGGGGAATGGACATGACAAAATATATTTTTGTAACAGGCGGCGTCGTTTCATCAATCGGGAAAGGAATCGTTGCAGCATCAATTGGCAAACTTTTGAAGGAACGGGGATTGTCCGTTACCATCCAGAAGTTTGATCCTTACATCAATGTCGACCCAGGAACGATGAGTCCTTACCAGCATGGAGAAGTTTTCGTAACCGATGACGGGGCAGAAACAGACTTAGATCTGGGCCATTATGAGCGCATGATTGACGGACGCTTGAACCAATACTCGAACGTTACGACCGGGAAGATTTATGCAGAAGTTATCCAAAAAGAAAGAAAAGGCGACTATCTCGGGAAAACCGTTCAAGTCATCCCCCACATCACGGACATGATTAAGGAGAAAATCCTGCGTGCCGGTGAAACGACCGGAGCCGACATTGTAATCACTGAAGTGGGCGGAACAGTGGGCGACATTGAGTCACTCCCTTTTCTTGAAGCGCTGCGCCAATTGAAAAATGACGTCGGTTCTCAAAATGTCCTCTATATCCATGTAACCTTGATTCCGTACTTAAAGGCAGCGGAAGAATTAAAAACGAAACCAACCCAGCACAGTGTCAAAGAACTGCGCAGCATTGGAATTCAGCCGAATATTCTAGTATTGCGCACAGAGAAACCAGTGCCCGATTCAATGAAAGAAAAGCTCGCCCTTTTTTGTGATGTACCAAAAGAAGCCATTATTGAAAATCAAGATGTCACTTCCATCTACGAAATTCCCTTGCAGCTGAAAGACCAGCAGATGGACGACATTATAGTAAAGCAATTACACCTAACAGCTCCGCCGGCTGACTTGACGAACTGGCAAGGGTTGATTGAGAAGGTGAAACATTTAGAAAATACCGTCCGCATTGCAATCGTTGGGAAGTATGTGGTTCTGCCCGATGCGTATCTGTCGGTAGTGGAAGCTTTGAAGCATGCGGGGTATCAAGAAAATTGTACCGTTCAAATCGACTGGGTACAGTCGGAAGAACTGACCCAGGAAAATGTAGCAGAAAGACTTCAAGGTGTGGGCGGCATTCTGGTTCCAGGCGGGTTTGGGAACCGAGGCATTGCAGGCAAGATGATTGCCATCCAGTATGCGAGGGAAAATCAAGTTCCCTTCTTAGGAATCTGTCTCGGTATGCAAGTGGCAGCCATTGAATTCGCAAGGAATGTAGCGGGCTTAATGGGTGCGGACTCCACGGAGATGAATGAAGCAACTCCACATCCGATTATTAGTTTGTTGCCTGATCAAGAAGAGGAGATGGACTTGGGTGGCACGTTGCGACTGGGTCTCTATCCATGTGAGCTGAAAACCGGAACATTAGCCGCTTCTTTGTATCAAGCAGAGATGATTGAAGAGCGCCACCGTCACCGGTATGAATTCAATAATGCATACCGCACGATTCTGGAAGAAAACGGATTGGTTTTCTCCGGCGTGTCACCAGATCAGCGCTTGGTAGAATTAATTGAAATTCCAAGCCATCCTTACTTTATTGCGAGCCAGTATCATCCTGAATTCCTTTCTCGACCACAGAGACCGCATCCATTATTCGCCGGTTTCGTCAAAGCGGCAACTTGTGAACGATAACAATTACGAAATCCAGACAAATAAAGTAGTAAAGCGGTTCAAAGTTTGTTAAAATAAATACAGATGGTTCAAATTTTTATAATAAGAAATACCTAGGAGGCAAAGGCATGAGTCGTTTAGTAAGCATGACCGAAATGTTAAATAAAGCTTTAGAAGGTAAATATGCTGTAGGTCAATTCAACATCAACAACTTAGAGTGGTCACAAGCAGTATTGCAAGCTGCACAAGAAGAAAATTCTCCAGTCATTTTGGGAGTATCTGAAGGTGCTGCAAAATATATGGGTGGTTCTCTAGTTGTAGCATCAATGGTAAGCGCATTGCTTGAAACCATGGATATCACTGTTCCAGTGGCACTACACTTAGATCACGGTTCAAACTTTGACAAATGTAAAGAAGCAATCGATGCAGGTTTCTCATCTGTTATGATCGACTACTCTCATTACACAATCGACGAAAACATCGAAATGACGAAACAAGTAGTAGAATACGCACATTCAAAAGGTGCTTCTGTAGAGGCTGAAGTTGGAACTGTAGGCGGAACAGAAGACGGCGTTACTGGCGGAATCCAATACGCAAACCCACAAGAATGCTTGCGCATGGTACAAGAAGCGAAGATTGATGCTCTTGCTGCTGCATTAGGTTCTGTACACGGACCTTACTCCGGCGAACCAAAACTTGGCTTTGACGAAATGAAAGAAATTTCTGACCTAACTAAAACACCGCTTGTACTTCACGGTGGATCAGGAATTCCACAACATCAAATCGAAAAAGCAATCGAGTACGGTCACTGCAAGATCAACGTGAACACAGAATGCCAACAAGTTTGGACAGAAGCGGTTCGCGACAAGCTAGCAACTGACTCAAAAGAATACGACCCACGTAAAATTATCGGGCCTGGTAAAGCTGCAATCGTAAAACTAGTTAAAGACAGAATGCAAGTTTTCGGTTCTAGCCAAAAAGCATAATAAAACGAAAAACACCGGAGCTTTCGCTTCGGTGTTTTACACTATTAGGAGGATAACGATGGATCAAAAGTCTGTTTTATTCACACAACTAGCCGATATGGGCCTCAGCGGAAATGAAACCGTATTAATCCACTCTTCATACAAGAGCATGGGGCCGATAGAAGGGGGTCCAGAAGCTGTTCTGGATTATTTGATGGAATATTTCGCGGATGGTTTATTAGTACTTCCCACCCATACATGGGCGTATATTCATGCGAAGAATCCTGAATTCCATGTAGCATCATCCCCCACAAACGTGGGTATTTTGACCGAATTATTCCGTCAGCGAGAAGGCGTGTATCGTTCCTACCATCCCACCCATTCGGTTGCGGCTTTTGGGAAAGATGCAGCGACCTTTGTAGAAGGCGCTGAGCAGTTTGATACACCGTGTGCGCGGGGTTCTGCTTGGGGGAAACTGCTCGACCGAGAAGCAAAAATCCTCTTAGTTGGGGTTGATTTGCGTCGGAATACCTTCATTCATGGGATTGAAGAATGGGTTGATATTCCTGGCCGGATCACCGATACGCAGGAAGAGCTGTATGTGGTTCGCCCTGACGGAACGAGAATCAGTGTTCCATCCAGAAGACATACACCGACATCCTGGTCCGAACATTTTTGGAAAGTGGATGAGGTATTGCAAGAGACAGGTGCTATGTGGCTTGGCAAACTAGGGGAAGCAGAGGTTCGAATTTGTGACACCGTCCGTTTAACGGAGGTACTAACCGAAATGCTGGAAGCCTATCCCGACCTCTTTTCCGATAACGAACCATTACGAGAAGACCAACGTCATTTTTTCCGTGAAGAAGGAAATAAAGAAGATACAGTGAAAAAATAGCAATTATCCGTATTATTTTGTTAGAATAGTATTAATCACGATGACCTAGATCATTTGCTAAAGAGAGGGCTATTTCATGAAAAAGATTATCATCAACGGGAGCAAGCCGTTGAGGGGTGAAGTTACGATCAGTGGGGCGAAGAACAGTACCGTTGCATTAATCCCTGCTTCAATCTTGGCAGACTCAACTGTAACCCTCGAAGGGATTCCTAATATCCAAGACGTTCATTCCTTAATCGAAATCCTCCAAGACTTCCATGTCGATGTCAACTTTGATGCCGCAGCCGGTATATTGACGATTGACCCTTCTAATATGGTATCCATTCCCATGCCTACGGGTAAAATTAAAAATTTACGTGCGTCCTATTATTTTATGGGGGCTGTTTTATCTAAGTTTGGTAAAGGAGTCATTGGCTTACCAGGCGGCTGTTACTTAGGCCCGCGTCCAATCGACCAACATATTAAAGGATTTGAAGCACTGGGAGCAAGCGTGCAGAACGAATTAGGCGCCATTTATTTAACGGCACCGGAAGAAGGCTTAGTTGGAGACCGAATTTACTTAGACGTTGTTTCCATCGGGGCCACCATCAACACCATTTTGGCAGCCGTAAAGGCAAAAGGCAGAACCGTTATCGAGAATGCGGCCAAAGAACCAGAAATTATTGATGTTTGTACATTATTGAATAACATGGGCGCAAAAATTCGCGGAGCGGGTACGGATATTATTCGGATTGACGGCGTAAGTCGTTTACATGGTTGCCGCCATACGGTTATTCCAGACCGTATTGAAGCCGGTACGTATTTATCTGCAGCAGCCGCAGCCGGTGAAGAAGTATTGGTGAAAAATGTGATTGTGGAGCATATCGAAGGCTTGGTTGCGAAGATGGAAGAAATGGGCGTTGATATGGAAATCGGCGAAGACAGCATTCTGGTCCGGAAGTCGGACAACTTGAAGATGGTCCATATTAAGACGCTACCTTATCCGGGGTTCGCAACGGACCTGCAACAACCAATGACCCCGTTATTGCTCAAGGCGCAAGGAGATGGTACCATCATTGATACCATTTACCCGAAACGAGTCAACCATATTCCTGAGTTGAGACGGATGGGTGCAACGATTAAGGTAGAAAGTGACATCATCTTCTTAAATGGACCAAACGAATTAACAGGTGTAGAAGTAACAGCCAGCGATTTGCGGGCAGGAGCTTGCTTAGTGATTGCTGGATTAATGGCAAAAGGCACAACGACCATTTCAGGCGTGGAAAATATTTTGCGTGGTTATGACGGCATTGTGGAGAAATTAACCGCACTTGGTGCCGACATCAAGATGGTAGAGGAAGACGAATAGATTGAAAAATAGTGAACGGAAAAGGAAGGTGGGTAGCTTATAATGGAAGACATGTTGACGCTTCAGGAATTAGAACAAAAAACATTAAAAGATCTCTATACATATGCAAAAGAATACAAAATCCCGTACTACAGCCAAATGACTAAAAAAGAATTGGCCCACGCAGTGATTCGAGCCCAAGAAGAAAAGCAAGGCTTCTTCATGACAGAAGGAGTTCTAGATATTTTCTCTCAAGAAGGGTATGGTTTCCTGCGGCCAATCAACTATTCGGCAAGTCAGGAAGATATTTATATCTCCTCTTCGCAAATTCGACGTTTTGACTTACGGAATGGGGATAAGGTTGGCGGGAAAGCACGTCCACCAAAACCCTCCGAGCGTTACTACGGCTTGATGCAAGTAAATACAGTCAACGGGAAAGATCCAGAAGATGCAAAAGAACGTCCCCATTTTCCAGGGCTGACAGCCATCTATCCGGATAAGAAAATGACCATCGAGACCACAAAAGACAATCTTTCCAACCGAATGATTGATTTGGTGGCTCCGATTGGATTCGGGCAACGTGGATTGATCGTGGCACCACCTAAAGCCGGGAAGACTTCCTTGCTGAAAAGCATTGCCAACGGAATTACCACCAACTATCCAGATGTCGAATTGATTATGCTCTTGATTGACGAACGTCCAGAAGAAGTGACGGACATCGAACGCAGCGTCAAAGGCGACGTGGTCTACTCAACGTTCGATCAACAACCGACCAACCACGTTCGAGTTACGGAATTAGTGCTGGAACGGGCGATGCGCTTGGTTGAAGATAAGCGAGACGTAGTTATTTTGATGGACAGTATTACTCGATTAGCTCGGGCTTACAACTTGGCGATTCCGCCGAGTGGTAGAACCTTGAGCGGCGGGATTGATCCAGCTGCGTTTTATCGGCCAAAACGATTCTTCGGGGCAGCCCGGAATATCGAAGAAGGCGGTAGTTTGACTATTTTGGCAACGGCATTGGTAGACACGGGAAGCCGGATGGACGATGTCATTTATGAAGAATTCAAAGGAACCGGGAACGCAGAACTCGTTCTTTCCCGCGAACTAGCAGAGAGAAGAGTTTTCCCTGCGATCGACATGAAGAAGTCAGGCACACGCCGAGAAGAAGTACTCTTAACTTCGAAAGAAATGGAAAACATCTGGAAACTGCGTAAAACCATGCGCGGGGATGCGCTGGAATATACAGAAGAATTCCTCAAACAAATGCGCACCACCGAGAATAACGAAGAACTGATCAACCGCATTTCTTTAATGAAATAAGAACTCATGATAAGATAGAGAAGTAAAGGAGGAATGCAGTATGAATGAGAAACAACAACAATATCAAGAAACCGTAAGTAATTTTGTTGAATTGACTGCCGAAGAGGTAGAAGGAAGACTTGCTAATGGAGAAGAGACGATCCTTTATATCGGCAAGCCCGTATGCCCATTCTGCCAAAAATTCGTACCGAAATTGGACCGTGTTCGTGAACAAAACAATCTAACGATTCATTATTTGAACAGCTTAGAAACCGAAACGAACCCAGCGATTAAATCGCTACGTAACAAAATGGAAGTTCCATTGGTTCCACAAGTAGTAAGCATTGACGGTGAAGGCAACTTCACGAACTTAAATATTGATAGCGGTGCTTCTGAAGAATTATTGACAGAATTGCTTGTTAAATAAAAGGGAGCTTCCTGAGAAGGAAGCTCTTTTTATCCCCAAAAATTAGTTGCAATTCGCTTTTATGCATGGTATTATTTCAATGTTGTGGGCTTATGCCCAAAATATAGTTTATTGCAGCAGTCACTAACTCTGGTCTAGGAAATATATCAGGGCAAAAAGGAGAGAAAAAGAATGAAACAAGAAATCCATCCAAAATACCAACAAGTTGTCTTCATGGACACTACAACAGGATTCAAATTCTTATCTGGTTCAACAAAAGGCTCCAGCGAAACAGTTGAATGGGAAGATGGCAACACCTACCCATTGATTCGTATGGAAGTTTCTTCTGATTCACATCCGTTCTACACTGGTCGTCAAAAATTTGCACAATCAGAAGGACGCGTTGGTCGTTTCAACAAGAAATATGGCTTCTCTACAGAAGAAGAGTCAGCAGAATAATAGATCCAATAAAAAATCCGGTCTCTCTAGAGACTGGATTTTTTTGTTGTGCGCCCAGCATGGGCGATAACTTGGTGGTGAAAGTCCACTACAGGCTTGGCAGTAGGAACTGTTAGCTG
>NZ_JARBEA010000036.1 GCF_028863945.1 Jeotgalibaca caeni
AACGGAAAAATTCATTTGTCTCTTTGTGTTTTTCACAAAAGGGCCAAAGGCCCATCAACACTTAATATTCTAGAGCCTTTTTAATTACTTAATTCAGTTAATGTAAGATCTTTTAACTCATAATGGTGGTGAACTTCATGAACAAGATGATTTACTCGTCCTAGGATTTCCTTACGCGTAATGATTCCCTTAAACGTGCCATCTTCTTCCGCCACACAAACAAAACTGTGATTAATTAATAGACGCATTATTACTTCTAACTCTTCCGAGCTATCAATGGTGGGTACGTCTTTATCCATCACATCTTCTACCTTTATTTTTTCCATTTCGTCGAAACGAATTGAATCTACACCCATTAATGCCTTAATAATCATTGGCATTGAAATAATTCCTCTAATCTTTGAATCGTTATCTAAGACGGGAATGGAATTGTATTTTACTTGAGATAAGACAAGCAAAGCATGATAGAGATGATTATTACAGTTTAAGTTTGCTACATTTTCACTTGGAACCATCAGTTCTACGCCATCATCATGCAAAAGCATGGATTGGACTTCGTGACTGATCATGAATTATCCCCCTTCATTTTTTATAACTAAAGTATACCCGTTTCTCATTCATTCGATACTATAAAAAGAATGAATTTCATCATATCTTTAGAATTCTTTCGGGAAGGTCCACTCTTCTGCCAACAACGGCAATTCGTGATGTTGTTCGTTAAATACACGAATTTCAACTTTTTCAGATGTAGCCTCTAAGATACAATACGTTTTCTCACGTAACTCCCCTCTAGGACTTTGGATGCTTCCTGGATTGATAAAAAAGATTCCATCTTGATAATCAAATTTCAATATATGGGAATGTCCATAGAAGACAAAGTCTACATCTTCTTTTTTCGCCACGTCTGCTAATCGATCCAGGGTCCACTTTACTTCATGGCGATGTCCATGAACAATTAAATAAGGAAACGGAAGATCCTTCTTTACCTGTAATGACTGAAAACCAGGATCAAAGTCACAATTTCCGGCAACCGTGTCCATCATACTCCATATCAACTGGTTGCTGCTAAGCTCTGAGTCTCCACAGTGCACAAACGCATCTACTTGATTTAGATACCGGCTAGCTAACTCATCGAGAATCTGGCTATTCCCATGACTATCACTGACAATTAATAAGCGCATTTCTTTCCCACCCTATTTGAACCATTCATCGATGTATTTCTCGAATTTACGCAGTGCCACGGCGCGATGACTGATTGCATTTTTTTCTTCATCACTTAATTGAGCCATTGTCTTCCCTTTTTCCGGCAACAAGAAGAGTGGATCATATCCAAATCCGTTTTCTCCAGCTGGAATCTTAGCAATTTCCCCTTCTACTTCTCCTTCAACCACTAGGCTTTCTTTTCCTGGTCGGCTCGCTACCAATGTACAATGGAACCGGGCCGTTCTAGATGAATTTTCAAACTCACCTAGCATGGATAGTAATTTGGCGTTATTACGCGCATCATTTTTTGGTTCTCCAGCAAAACGGGCAGAAAAAACTCCAGGAGCACCATCTAATTCATCTACCATCAATCCAGAATCATCAGCCAATACGGGCAGATTTAGTTTTTCACTAATGGTTTCTGCTTTGAGGCGGGCATTTTCTTCAAAGGTATATCCCGTTTCTTCCACATCTGGAATATCTGGGTAATCGAGTAATGTCTTTACTTCATACCCTTTCGGTTCAAGCATCGCTTTGAATTCGCGTGCTTTTCCTTCATTTTGCGTTGCAATTACAATCGTTGGCATCGTTTTGCTCCTTTAGTTATTTTTTGGTAAGATCGCTTTTTCTACTTGTATGTCGTTCACTTCTAACCAGTTTGCTGCAATTTCTGCGAACATTTTAGTTGAACCAGTGGTATAGAATCGATACACTTTATCTGCTTTTTCTTGGCTAGAGGCTGTAATACCATAATAATCAAGAATCGTACTGACTTCAGAAACGGTCTCTGCTCCTGAGTCAATCAGAGTGACTTTATCACCCATTACTTTTTTGATAAGGGGGCTTAATAATGGATAATGAGTACATCCTAAAATCAATGTATCCAATCCCATTTTCGTTAACGGCTCTAAGCTTTCGAACACTACCTTCTTGGCAATAGAGGTATTAATCTGGTTACTTTCCACTAATGGGACGAACTTCGGACAACTAATACTGGCTGTGTAGACGTCTGGATGTTTCTCATGCAAGGTATCCTCGTACACATTACTGCCAATCGTTCCAACAGTCCCGATTACCCCGATTCGTTTATTACGGGAATATTTGATAGCTGCTCGACTTCCTGGCAAGATGACCCCCACTACTGGGATATCAACACGTTTACGTATTTCATCCAATGCAACTGCCGTAGCTGTATTGCAGGCAATCACGAGCATTTTTATGTTTTTAGTCAGCAGGAATTGGGTCAAATCCCATGTGAACTCGACGATTTCTTCCTTTGGCCTTGGCCCATATGGACATCGGGCATTATCACCAATATAATAGATTGATTCATTGGGCAACTGCTTCATCGCTTCTTTGACAACGGTAAGACCGCCTACTCCTGAATCCAAAAACCCGATTGCTTTTTTTTCCATAATCGTATCCTTTTTTCTATTGTTTTCTAAAGTCATTATAACAAATATTCTCTACTTCCGCTTGAATGTGATACAATAAATGAAAGATTAAGGAGCATCAACGAAGGAGGAGATGTTTTGAATCATCAAGCGATTATGGCCATCATGGACCGAGGCGAAGCTGGGAAAGCTGTGGAGGCAGTAACTAGAACGGGATCTCATTCAGGTACTTTATTGAAGGGACGAGGAACCGGACTACATGAGAAACAAAAAATATTAAATGTGACTCTGGAGCCAGAGAAGGATATTTTATTACTGGTTGCCCCGGAGACCCATACAGAAGATATTATTAATTCCATTGATGAGGCGATTCATATTACGGAACCAGGACATGGAATCTTAGTCAGCATACAAGTATCACGTGTGCATGGTATTTAAAGAGAAGATAGCGTACAGACCATTACTCGGCCTTGTACGCTATCATTCTGTCTTCTTAGGAAGTTATATTTTTACGTTCACGTCTTTTTTCTTCTTCTCGCCAATCTTGAATGTATTTGTATAGCGGGAGAATTAAAAACAACAATCCAGCCCATTTTCTGAGGTTACGCATACTATCATCCATCCCTTCTTTAATTTACATACATTGTGGTACCATACTTTTATTATGCACGATTTTTCGATAAAATGCCATTTTAACACTTTTTATCGACAGTGATTTAGTTAGAAAGGACTAATTATTATGAGTAAAAATGAGCGGGAACAAATGATTGATAGCCCCCACTTTCCATATTTATTAATACGCGATCATTTGTTAACGAATTTATTAGGCAATGAAGCGGACGAAATCCTCTACTGGGGTGGAAAGGAATTGGCTCGTCAATTTCCCTTAACTGCAGAGGAAGATATTATTGATGCCTTTGCTCATTGTGGGTTTGGCATTCTCAGCTTTATCAAAGAAGATAAGAATAGCACCACCTACTCCTTAAGCGGAGACTTAGTAGCTACCCGCTTGTTAAATGAAGAGGTTTCTTTCCAATTAGAGGCAGGTTTCTTAGCAGAACAATTAAGCCACACCCAAAAAAGGCCGATTGAAGCACAAGCAGCAATCACAAAAGCCAAGGAAGTCTTCTTTAACGTACAATATTACTAATAAAAAAACTGGCAGAAGGTTTCCCTCCTGCCAGTTTTTTATATTAGTTTGTATATTGTTCCAAAATCTCTTCTAGTCGTTCTTTTGGTGTGTATCCAACTAATTTTTCTACTACTTCGCCATCTTTTTTAACAAGTAAAGTAGGAATTCCCATGATACCAAATTTTTGTGGTGTTTCAGGGTTTTCATCTACATCCATTTTAGCAAAAGAAACTTTATCGCCAATTTCTTCATCTAATTCGTCAATGATTGGAGATTGCATGCGGCAAGGTCCGCACCATGTTGCCCAGAAGTCTACTAAGACTACCCCATCATTTGTTTCTGTATCGAAATTTGCATCTGTAATTGCTTTAACCATTTTCAATCTCCTTTCCTATCTGTGATTGTATTTCTATTATACCAAATTGAAACGTTCGACGCTATGGTTCTGCTTACTCTTTAAAAGTAGCAATTGTCGCACCGTCTCCCCCTGCATTTGGTGGCGCAAAGGAGAATGATTTTACTTGAGGATGTCTACGCAAGGCGTCGGTAACCCCTTGACGAATAGCTCCTGTCCCTTTTCCGTGGACAATCGTCACTTGGGGATAGCTGGCTAATAAGGCAGCATCCAAATAACTATCCAACTGAGACATCGCTTCTTCATAACGTACCCCACGTAAGTCTAACTGCGTCGAAACATGACTCTCACTTGCCGAACGGACACTAGCAATATGCCGTTTCGCTCTTCTCGTTTGTGGCTTCGGTTCTTCTTCAATCTTACGTAAGTCACTTTCTGGCAACTTCATTTTCATGATCCCGATCTGGACAACCCATTGATCTTTATCAGCTTTTTCCAATAAAACACCACGTTGGCCGTACGTTTCTGTAAGAACTTCGTCTCCAGCCTTCAGACGTTTTTTCTCTTTTTCACGCTTCAAAACTTTATTTCCTGTTAAGGATTCCTCTTGCTTGAGGTCACTAAACTGCTTACGTAAGTCAATCAGCTCGTGTTCTTTGACAACCGCATTCTTGCTGAGATTCATCTGCATTTCCCTGATTTCTTGCATCAGGAATTCAGCCTCTTCTTTGGTTGTTTCGACAAGTTGATTCGCTTCTTTTTTCGCATCTGCAATAATTTTTTCTTTGCTTTCTTCTAGCTCAAATGTAGCAGCGCGTAAGTCTTTCAACAAAGCATCTGATTCCTTGATTTGTTGTTTCAGTTGATAAGACTCTTGTTCCGTTTTTCTTCGTTTTTGTTCTAAATCGGCAATCATTTCATTCAGCGATTGGCTATCTTCGTCAATAAAACCAGAAGCTTGTTGAATAATCTGATCTGGGAGACCTAACCGTCTTGAAATATCAAACGCATTGCTTCGACCCGGAACACCAATTTGCAACCGATAAGTCGGCGCTAACGAGATAGAATCAAATTCCATACTCGCATTTATGGTTCCTGGGCGATTATAGGCATATGCCTTGAGTTCTGGATAGTGAGTGGTTGCCATAACGTAGCTGCCTTTACTCCCCACATAATCCAAAATTGAAATAGCAAGGGAGGCACCTTCTTGTGGATCCGTACCTGATCCTAACTCATCAAATAAAATTAAGCTTTTTTCGTCAATCTGTTCCAAGATCGAAACAATATTCGTCATATGGGAAGAAAACGTACTAAGACTCTGCTCGATAGACTGCTCATCACCAATATCGGCGAAGATATTAGTAAAAATTCCGATCTGGCTGTTTTCTGCTGCAGGAATTTGAAGTCCTGACTGTCCCATCAACTGAATAATTCCCATTGTTTTCAAGGCGATGGTTTTCCCACCCGTATTGGGACCAGTGATGATAATCGCTTGATATTCTTCACCAATAATTAAATCATTCGGCACTACTTGTTCTGGATCAATAAGAGGATGTCTTGCTTGCCAGATAGCCAAATGATTCTCAGGGCTCAGTTGCGGTCTGGTCGCTTTCATCGCGTCTGCATAGCGTGCTTTGGCGTTAATTACATCAAAATGAGTCAAAGTCTCATGATTATTCTGTAAATCCAAACGGTACGGTCTTATTAACTCAGAGAGTTCATATAAAATTCGTTCTTCTTCTTGTTTTTCACTCGCACGCAAAGAACGCAGCTTATTATTCAAGTCTAATACTGCTTGTGGTTCAATAAAGAGTGTTTGCCCCGTTGAACTTTGATCATGAACAACTCCACCAAAGGCATTCCGATGTTCTTGCTTCACTGGAATAACAAATCGTTCATTTCGAATCGTTACAATTGCATCGCTTAAGTAAGTAGATTTTTTACCGCGGATTATCTCATCTAACTTCGACCGAACTGCCCCTTCATTCGTACGAATGGCGTTGCGGATGCGATTCAACTCTGGACTCGCATCGTTCAAAATTTCTCCGTCATCAGATATCGATTGGCCAATTCTCTTCCGCACATCAGGTAAATCTATTAATTTTCCCTTCAATTCATACAAATGAAATAGTTCAATTTCTTGCTCTTCAAACCATTCGAAGAAACGAATAACTTCATTGGTTGTACGAAGGACACGACCGATTTGAGCCATCTCTTTTCCATTCAGGGAACCACCGATTTGTAACCTTTTCAGATGATGGGAAATATCACTTAACTGAGGAATTGGAATTCCTCCGCGTAGGCGCAATGCTTTTCTTCCGTCATCTGTTTCTTCTTGTAAACATTGAACCTGCTCTATTGAAGCAGCAGGTTCTAAGTGAAGCAACTCGCGTTTTCCGCTCTCGCTAGCAGCGTATTGAGCTAGTTGCTGTCGTATTTTATCAAACTCAAGTGTCTTTATTATTTTTGAATTCAACCGATTCACCTCTTTTTAGGTTGATTCTGTTCTGTTTTAGGCAATCACGCCTACCCACCACTCATAAATTGTTTTCGACAGATACGGTGTATTCGTAATGATCCAATCAGCTAAGCTACTTTCAGTAAGATGACTTTGCACCACATCAAAAGGGATTAACGTCAAGAAGCTGAGCAATAGGAAAATTCCTAAATATTGCATGGCAAATCCTAAAACCCCGCCACCAATTGTGTTTAATTGATGCAAAATAGGTAAGTAGGTTAAAGAATGCAGCATGTAGCCGACAATTCGCGTGATTAACCATCCTGCCAAGAAAATAATCAAGAATGAAATGGCATTATAAAAAGCCAAGTCCAACTTCAAAATTTCAATGGTTTCATAATACGCCATCTGGTCTCCTACACCTGGTGATGCATAGGGAACAAGCATTTCCAGGTACTCCGCCAGCTGCAAGTAGTACTTGTGAGCGGCAAAGAACGTAGTAATATAACCGACTGTATAAACGACCTGCAAGACAAGTCCTCTACGTACACCCGTGTAAATTCCCACAAAAAATATGATTAAAATCAACAATGTTAGCATAGACTCACCTGTTCTCTAAAGGGCCTTTCATTTGAGCCGCTTTGTTTTCCAGTTTCTTTTTTGATGCTTCAGGCATTCCTTGCGTCCCAATAAAGGAACTGGACATTTCCTTTTGGCTTTCTTTTTGAAGCATAACCGCCGCAGCCGTCGTCGGTCTTACAAATTTTGTTTTTGGTTTTTTCGTTACGGGAGCACTTTCTGATTTTTCCTCTTTTACAGTGCCCTCTACTTTTTTCTCTTTTGTTTGGTTTTGGAGCGTTTGGATGCGTCTTCTTAGTTGTTCAATCTTTTTCTCTAAAGCTGCATTCTCTTCTTTCAGCGCATCGATTTCTGCCTGTTTAGTTAGATTTTCTGAAATCGTATTAACAGCCACTAAAATCGAGCGCTGCTCAATATCCAAACTTGGCATTGCTTCTTTCAACTGCAAAATGGTTTGATTTGTAATTTCTGATACCGCTTGGAGATGTTCCTGCGATTTTTTTGCAACAATCGTATAGGTTCTACCTGCAATGGTTGTCTTAAAACGACGCTTTTCTTCCAACATCTTCCTCCCCCTCCTTCCATCCAACATCTAATCTATTTTACCATGTTTTCATAGGTTTTACAGTAATTTTATAGCAAATCCAGCAAAAATGAAAAGAGTGTGAGAGAACGCAAAAATCTGCGCTCCCCACACTCCACTTCTTAACGAATGGTTGCTGCTAGTTCTTCAATTAGTGCTTCTGTTACCTTTTGCATAGAAGGACTCACGTCGTCTTCTACTAGAGTCGCTTGTGGATTCAAGAAAGCAAGCGAGTAAGCCATTGATTTATGACCTTCAGATACTCCTTGACCACGATAGATATCAAAGAGACGAACATCTACTAAGTAAGCTCCTGCATGTTTTTCAATTACTGCAAGAATTTCTTCGTGTGTTACTTGATCTGCCACTAAAACGGCAATATCACGAGTAATACCTGGATATTTTGGAATTGGTTGTTGAGTAATTTCTTCACGTTCCGCGTCTACTAATGCATCAAAATTCAATTCAAATGCATAGGATTCTTTTAAGTCGTAATCTTTTGCAACGGCTGGATGGACTTGTCCAACATAACCGATTGATTGTTCCTTTAAGAATACTTCAGCCGTTCTACCTGGATGCATCCAAGCGACAGCTGCAGTCGCTTCATAGCGAATTTGTTTCTCTACACCCATTTTACTAAAGTATCCTTCTAAAATTCCTTTGACTGCATAGAAATCAACTGCTTCGGCTTTCCCTTGCCAATCGGGTTGTGTATGATTGCCCATTACGATACCGGCAACTTTTTCACGTTCAATTGGCAGTGAATCATGATCGTTAGCTAAGAATACTTTACCAATTTCATACAGGTGAAGATCTGCATTTTTACGAGAAACGTTATAAGAAGCATTTTCCAATAAACTTGCAAGCAAGTTCAATCGGAGCGTGCTGCGATCCTCGCTCATCGGCCATGCCAACCGGATTGGTTCACTTGTTTCTTGTGTGTACGCTTTTGCTTTTTCTTCCGTAGTCAACACATAACTCAACGTCTGAGATAAACCAGCCGCTTCTAAGTAATTTCTAGAAAGACGAACGTATTTTTGTCGCGTAGTTAGTTCACCTGGAACAGAAGCTGTTTCTGGCAACGTAGCCGGCAAACGGTCGTAGCCATAGATCCGTGCTACTTCTTCCACGATGTCTGCTTCTATCGCAATATCCCAACGGCGAGGTGGTATGGAAATAGTAAACGTTTCTTCCTCTACTTCGTATCCAAAACCTAATTGGGCAAGAATTTGACCGACCTCTTCTGCCGAGATTGCTGTCCCAAGCGAACGATTGATTTTACTTAATGTAATGGTTACTTGTTTGTTCTCAGGAACGAAGGTAGCTGCAGAAGCTGTACCAGCTACAATAGTGCCGCCGCCTAATTCATGAATTAATTGAGCAGCATGATTTCCAGCTACTTCAATGGTTCCTTGGTTAATTCCCTTTTCAAAACGTGCACTTGATTCACTGCGCAAGTTAAACTTCGAACCAGTCTTGCGAATCGAAAGTGCATCGAACATTGCAAATTCCAACGCTACTGTTGTTGTTTCAGCCGTAATCTCTGAACCCAAACCACCCATTACGCCAGCTAAAGCAATCGGTTCTTTTCCATTTGTAATCACAATATCAGTGGTATCTAAGTTCCGGGTTGATCCATCGAGCGTTTGGATCGTTTCGCCATCCTTCGCTCTGCGGACAACAATTTCTTTACTGCCGATTTTTTCGTAGTCAAACGCATGAAGCGGCTGTCCATATTCCAATAAAATATAGTTGGTAATATCTACAATATTATTAACTGGACGCATTCCTGCTTTCATCAGCTTGGTTTGTAGCCACAAAGGACTTTCATTGATTGTCACATCTTTAATAATTTGAATGTGATACGCTGGAGCATCTGTTTTGTCTTCTACCGATACAGAAATATAGTCTCCAACCTGACCTTCCGTAGGGGACACTTCTACTTGCGGCAAAGTTACCTTTTTGCCGTAGATTGCTGCTACTTCATGAGCGACACCATGCATGCTTAAGGCATCTGCCCGGTTTGGGGTAATATCTAAGTCTAATACAGCGTCATTCAACCCTAATACTTCTACTGCATCAGCACCGACTGTAGCATCTGCCGGCAGTACAAAAATACCGTCTGCATACTTTTTCGGTACGACATTTTCTGGGAGACCTAGTTCATCTAAGGAGCAAATCATTCCGTTAGAAACTTCCCCACGGATTTTTCCTTTTTTAATCTTATAATTACCAGCAATTCGTGCACCATGCAACGCTACAATAACTTTTTGACCAGCGGCAATATTTGGCGCTCCACAAACAATTTGAATCGGTTCTTCCTGTCCCACGTTCACTAAGCAAACATGTAAGTGGTCAGAATCTGGATGGTCCACTACTTTTAGTGTTTCACCTACTACGATTTTCGATAATCCTTCACCAGGTTTGATGACATCATCGACTTCAATTCCCGTACGGGACATCTTATCAGCTAACTCTTCTGCTGTAATAGTTGATACGTCTACATATTCCTGTAACCATTGATGTGATACTTTCATCTTCCTTATTGCCCCTTTCCTGTGAATTGTCCGAGGAATCGAACATCATTTTGATAGAAATGACGAATATCATCAATTCCATACTTCAACATGGCAACCCGTTCTGGTCCCATTCCGAAGGCAAATCCGGAGTATTTTGTAGAGTCAATGCCAGACATTTCAAGTACGTTTGGATGAACTAATCCAGATCCTAAAATCTCAATCCAACCACTGCCCTTACACACGTTACAGCCTTCTCCTCCACACTTGAAGCAACTTACGTCTACTTCAACAGATGGCTCAGTAAATGGGAAATAACTTGGGCGAAGACGAATTTCACGTTCAGCACCAAATAGCTTCTTCGCAAAAACATCTAGTGTTCCTTTCAAGTCAGCTAGGGTAATATTTTCAGCAATGACCAATCCTTCAATTTGTGTAAATTGATGAGAATGGGTCGCGTCATCATTATCACGGCGGTATACTTTCCCTGGACTAATCATTTTCAATGGGCCCTTTGTGAAGTCATGCTTCTCCATCGTACGTGCTTGCACAGGCGATGTATGGGTACGCAACAATACTTCATCTGTGATGTAGAAGGTATCTTGCATATCGCGAGCTGGATGATCTTTTGGCAAATTCATCTTTTCAAAGTTATAGTAGTCCAATTCAACTTCCGGACCATCTACTACTTGGTACCCCATGCCGAGGAACAAATCTTCAATTTCTTCCATGATTTGAGTGAGAACATGCTTTGTTCCAAGCGAAACTTTTTTGCCAGGTAAAGTCACATCGATTGTTTCTTGTTGCAATGCTTCTTCAAGAGCCTTTGCTTCTAGTGACTCCTGTAGAGTTTGGATTGCTGCTTGAATCTCATCACGTACCTCATTTGCTAAACTTCCGATCACAGGGCGTTCTTCTGGTGCAACGTCTTTCATTCCCCGTAGAGCTTCCGTAATCGGACCTTTTTTCCCTAAGTAAGCCACTCGATGCTCATTCAGTTCTTGTAGCGTAGCTGATGCTTGTACTTTTACGAGCGCTTCTTCACGCAATTGAACTAATTTTTCTTGTAAATTCATTATTCTACCCCCACATTCTCTAAAATAAACGCAAAAAAATCCCCTCCCTGAAAAGGGACGAGATATCGCGGTACCACCCTCGTTCTGTTCACATTACGAACAGCACTCCTATCGATAACGGCCTATTTACCGGGTCTTTATTCATTGCCTAGGCAAATCCCAAAGCCTGCTCAAGGAGTGAAAGATCATGAAGCTCGCTGTGATTTGCTCTCAGTCTAAGGCAAATCTCCCTGTAAACAGTTCGACGACAGATGGTTCCTATCATTGCATTTGTTTATTTCATTCAATTTATCAGGAAAAGGTGAAAAGGTCAAGCTCACAATTCCATCCATTTATTCGACCATAGCTGTATTTCATTCATGACTGTTTCTAAATCTTTTCCTTTTTCAGTCAAGCTATACTGAACTTTAACAGGTCCAGCGACATGTTCTGTGCGCAAAACAATGCCTTCTTCTTCTAATTCTTTTAGACGTTCTACTAAAACTCGGTCACTTACATTTGGGATTTGTTCCGCAATTTCTTTGAAACGACGATCTCCAGCCAACAAAACTTCAATAATTAAGCCCGACCATTTCTTCCCTAAGATTGTAAAGGACCGTTGGAATTTTGGACAGAGGCAAGAGCTGCTTTTTTCTAATACTTCCTCCACTGTTTTCACCTCTAATCTCTTTTTTGTTTACTTGCTTTATCGAATAACACCTCGATTAGAAGGTAATCACATTGGTTAGGATATTCTGTTTAACGGTTGCCCATTTACTTTGGAATTTTCCTTTGTGACGCGCTAGGGCAGGCATCATCGCTTCATCACATGCGCAGTATTTATCTACTAATGTGACAATAAAGCTTTCTTTGTATTTTGGTGGCGCGATTGTTGCGCCCCACATATGTTTAATAATAATATCTTTTTCTAATTCTGATAGTTCTGTTAATTTTTCTGCATTGGCACAGGCGATGCGAGGATGCATGTAAGCATGAGTTCCTTCATCGAACTTTGTTGTACGCCAGTCGTAATAGAAAAGGTCATGCAATAGACCAGCTCGTGCAATTGCACGGGTATCGCATTTCAAGCGTCTACCGATACAGAAACTGCGATACGCAACAGAAATTGAATGGTCTAAGCGAGTGCTATTGTAATGGTGCGTAATTGTTTTCAATTGTTGAACTTCTTCTTTTTCAAGCAAGTCCGCTATACACGAAAGAAATTCTTCATCTTGTTGCCATTTCTGAATCGTCATTATCATTCTCCTTATGAAAAGTACGCTTCCTATTATACATGAAATCTATCTTTTGAAAAGGTTTTTCACTTACTTTTTAGCACATATGATATAAAATTCACATTATTGTAATATTTACGAAGCGAAGTGATACAACACAATTCCTGCTGCTACTGCTACATTTAATGATTCAGCCTTCCCGTAAATCGGAATGTATACGTTACAAGTCGTTTGTGCTAATACTTCTTGAGAAACACCGTTGCCTTCATTACCTAAAACAACTGCGACTGTTTCAGCCTTCTCTACTTCAAAATATCTCTTCGCCTCTGCGTCTAGAGCTGTTCCATAAACCGGAACTTGTTGTTCTTTTAAGGTTGCTAGAACCGGCAGTAAGTCTGTTCGGTAAATGGGAATATGAAAATGGCTTCCTTGCATCGAGCGTACGACTTTATCATTGTAAGGATCTACGCTCCCTGTTCCAAAAACAACACCCGCAAATCCTGCCGCATCAGCAGTGCGCACAATGGTTCCTGCATTACCTGGATCTTGGACGCCATCAAGAAGGACATATTTCCCTTCCCATTGCTTCGGCAATGCTTGTTGGGACACCTCTACGACACATATAATACCCGGAGCGGTTTCCGTTTGAGTGAGTACATTCATCACCTCATCAGAAACCAGATTCGCATTGTTTGGCCAGTTCGGTTGTGTCTGGCTGTACTTTTCAGTCAAAATAATCTCTTTTATCCTTGCTCCACTGTGCAGCGCTTCGAGATACAGGTGTTCACCTTCTATCAAGTAACAGCCGCTCTCTTTTCTTCCTTTAGCAGAATGTAGCTTTTTCCAATTTTTAACGGTTTGATTTTTAACAGATGTAATTTTTTCCATAAGGACCTCCTTGCATGCTTCTTTATTATAGTAAGGTTGTGCTCGAAAAGCTATGCTGGATTTCTATATAAAAAGAGACGAGAATCATTCTCGCCTCTTTTTGGTATCTTAATAAGAAATGTATTTCAACGGATTCACATGAGAGCCGTTTTCGAAAACTTCAAAATGTAAATGAACTCCGGTTGATTGACCGGTTGTTCCCATAATTCCAATTTGTTGTCCTTGGCTTACGGATTGGCCTGGTGCTACTGAAAGTCCTGGTGTCATATGAGCATACTTTGTTTTCACTTGTACGCCATTAATTACACCATGGTTGATAACTACATGGTAACCGAACATGGAGTCATACCCAGCGACTTCAACGGTTCCGCTTTGTGCTGCTACAATCGGACCACTACCAGCGATATCTGCTCCATTATGCATCCGGTATCCGCCATCCACAGGATTAATTCGCATTCCGTATGGAGATGAGTTGTATCCAGATGCAGGACGAATGAATCCACTTGTGTTAGAAACTGGAGGCGTATGAGTCAGTTCCTCTGTTTTTTCTGTTGAAGCAACTAGGTTGTTCGCTGCTCGTTCTGCTGCTGCCTTCTCCGCTGCCGCTTGTTCTCTTGCTAACTGCTCGGCTTCTGCTTTCTCGCGTGCAATTCGTTCTTCTTCTAAACGTTGCGTTTCAGCCGCAATATCCTTGCTAAGCGATTCGGTTTTAGAAGCCAAACTTGATTGCGTTGCTTCTAGACCTTTTTTCTCGCTCTCTGTTAATTCCATGTTTTCAAGTACAAGGTTGATTTGAACGTTCAACTCATTTTGTTGTGCAACTACATTATTTTTCGAAACAATAATTTCTTGTTTTAACAATTCAGCTTCTGCTTGTTCTTCCTCAACAGCCACTTTTGTTTCTTCTACTTCTTTTTTGTCGTTTTCTTGTTGTACGACAATCTCTTTATTGGCTGTAATGAGTTTATTAACAGTGCTGACTTTTCCAACCATATCGGTAAGAGAATCTGCAGTCATAATGATGGATACCATATCTGACATACTTGCTTCCGTTTGAATCACTCGAGCTTGGTTATTCAATTTCTCCGTACGTTGTTCAATAATAACCTTTAATTCTTCAATACGTTCTTGTAATGATACAATTTTGTTTTCAATTTCAGTCAATTTCGCTTCTTGTTTTTCAAGTTGTACAAGCAATTCATCGATGCTTTCTTGTAATTCAGCTACACGATTTTGCAAGTCTTTTTTCTCTTCTTCTAATACTTGTAAAGAAGATTGTTTTTCAGAAATCTCACTTTGGACTTCTTTTGATTTTTCCTCTAATTCTTGCTTTTCACGGTTTAGTTCGTCTAAGGAATGTGCCTGAACAGCTTTACCTCCAACAAATGGAGACAGCAGAAAGATTGAAGTTGCTAATGCAATATATTTTTTATTCACCAGATGTACTCCTTTTTCGTTTACTCACGAATAGAAGTATAACATTGAAACACATCTCTTGGGTAAAACTGAGATGACAATTTGATTGCAAACCAAAAGAAACGAGTTGTTTTATTTTGTTTTAATATACTGTTATTCGCTTCCTAAAGCGTTCTTTATAGAACGAAACATTGATAAAAAAGCACCTCGATTAGAAGGAAGTTGAACATTTGTCTCATTTTATTGATAATGTTCAAATTTTCTTCATAAACAATTCGTAACTTTTGTAACACAAACGTAATGTTAATCGCTTCATTTCATAAAAAAACTGGAAAAAGTAAAAACCCGATAGAGAAAGGTAGAGTCACATCTTAGTGTGCTCTCTATCTTTTTCTATCGGGTTATTTGGTTTATTTAATCAACTCGTAAATCGCATCTGCGTAAATGGCAGTTGCTCTTAGTAAATCATCCAAGGCCAAGAATTCATTTGCTTGGTGCATGGTGTCGATGCTATCTGGGAACAAAGCGCCATAAGCTACTCCGCGTTCCATTAAGCGACCATATGTACCTCCACCGATGGAACGTTCTTTTCCTTTTAGGCCTGTATGTTTTTCATACACATCCAATAACGTTTTTACCAATGGATCGTCTGCTGGTACGTAGTGTGGTAATTTGCCCGCACTCTTTTCAATCGTTACACCGAATTCACTTAACATTGCTTCGGTTTTAATTTCTAAACCTTCTGCAGTGACTCCGACCGGGTAACGGAAGTTCAAGGCAATGGTGCCCCCTACTTCTGGTGCGAAGGTAAATACTCCAGCATTCATCGTCAATTCACCCATTACTGGATCTGTGTGGGAAAGTCCTAATTTTTCTGCAGTGTGTTCTAAGTGAATATATTCTGCAATCAAACGGAAGTACTCTCCTGCGTCTCCGCCAAAGGAATAGTTATTCAAGAATGTTGCCAAGTAGGTACCAGCGTTTCTTCCACCAGCTGGATTCATCCCGTGGGAAGCTTTCCCAACTAGTTGAATCGTTACTTGGTCACCCTCTACATCAAGTGTTCCCGTTACTGGGTTGTTTTCTAAGAATTCAAAGAAGTCTTTTTCGATTTGTTCGGCTTCTTGACTCTTAAAAATAGCGGTCGCATCTTGTGGAACCATGTTTTCACGTAGTCCAGCGTCAAAGCTGATTAATTCATTCTTTCCGCCTGCTACATCTCCTCTAAAACGTACATATAAAGAGATGTTTCCTTTTTCACCATTGATAATTGGGAAGTCAGCATCTGGAGAGAAGCCAAAGTCTGGCATTTCTTCATGTTGCAAGTAATGAGTCATACATTGCCAGCCGCTCTCTTCATCGGTCCCGATAATCATACGGACGCGTTTTGAAACAGGCAATCCTAAGTCACGAATAATTTTGATGGCATAATAAGCAGCCATAGATGGTCCTTTATCATCACTGGATCCACGAGCATAAATGCGGTCATCTTTTAAGATTGGCTCAAATGGATCGGTATCCCAGCCAGTTCCTGTTGGCACAACGTCCACGTGACCAAGAACGCCCATTAACTCGTCGCCTTCACCGTATTCAATGTGACCTGCTAGGTTTCCAACATTTTTCGTTACGAAGCCATCTCGTTTACCGATTGCTAGGAAAGCTTCTAATGCTTCTTTTGGTCCAGGACCTACTGGCATTTCTGGAGTTGCTTTTGCGTCATCTCGAACGCTGTCAATTCGTAAAATTGTAAATAAATCTTCTAAAAGCGCTTCTTTTCGTGCTTCTACTTCTTTTTTCCAATTAATTTCCATAGCGACACATCCTCTTCTTTACTACTTTTATCTTACCATTATACCTCTATTTTTCAATCTGAGGCAGAAATTCTTCTAAACTCTTTTGTTCCGATTCCGTTAAGAAACGATATTCACCTTTTTTCAAGTTTTCATCAAGGACAAGCGACCCCATTGTAAGGCGTTTGAGGTAACGAACTTCTTTCCCACATTGGACGACCATCCGTTTGACTTGATGGAATTTTCCTTCTCGAATGGTGATCCAAACTTCTGATTGTTGCTGTTCTTCATCTACTCGCTTTATTTCTAGCTCGGCTGGGAGACATTCATAGCCGTCTTCCAGCGTGATTCCAGCTTCAAATGCTCTTTGATCTGCCTCATCCATCAAGCCATCTACTTTTGCATAATAAGTCTTCGATACATGTCGACGTGGGGAAAGTAAAAAGTGTGCTAGCTCTCCGTCATTGGTTAAGAGAAGCAGACCTTCTGTATCTTTATCCAGTCTGCCAACTGGGAATAGTTGATGATGCTGCATTTCAATCGGCAATAAGTCAAGGACTGTTTTCTGTCTGGAATCTTCTGTGGCACTCAACACACCAGCTGGTTTATGAAGCATGACATAGACAAATTTTTGATAATGAATTACTTCTCCATCCACCCTCACTTCATCTTTTTCAGGATGAACGGAGAATTCCCCTTTTGTTTGAACGGTTTCGTTCACTTGAACGATTTTTTTCTTTAGTAATTGTTTTACTTCTTTCCGCGAACCAAATCCAGTATGAGAAAGATACTTATCTAAGCGCAAGAAATCCCTCCTATTTGGTTTTCAGTCGGTTACGTAGTCCAGATATTCGTGCACCCAATACTTCATCTGCAACACGCGTTTTTAAGCCTAGGTAAATGTATACCAGTCCACCTGCCGCTGCGATGATGAGTACCATCAGTAAAGCAGTTATTTTCCGGTCTGAGGTTAAAAAAGTGCTCAATAAAATGTGGGTAATATGAGCCGTAGCAACCATCCACCCTGTTATAAGGGAAATGATTCCTAGATTTTTGGCAGTGCCTCTTACGTTGAAAGGTACGAGTTTGTAAATATAAATGATACATAAAATAGTTGTTACTAAGAATCCAATACTAGTTGCGTACAACGTACCAGCTGTTTCAAAAATCCGAATCAACGGGTATTGAATCACAAGTTTTACAACAAGTCCCACTCCTAGATAGAGGATGGCTATTTTGTGCTTACCGAATGACTGCAAGATAGAAGTCGTAATTGTGAATGCTCCTAAAATAATGCTCATAACAGAAGCAATTTGCAGGAGATTGACTGCTACTGGCGTAAACTCTGAAACGCCGTAGAACAAGCTGTAAATAGGTCTGGCAACTACCATCATCCCCAATGCTGCTGGGAACATGACAAAGGTAAACAACTCGAATATTTTACGAATCTGGTTGCCTAATACTAACTGATCTTGCTTGATATAATTCTCTACTAATAGGGGTATGGAGGTTGCAGCAAGCCCCACCGCCAAGGAAATGATAATCATAATCAGTTTGTCGGCTTGGAAGCTGAATATTCCGTACAGCTCACCAATCGTAATCTTATCAAGTTCTGTCGCCGCCAACATAAACGGTTCAAAGGTAAACTGATCAATGAACTTCCCGAATGTAATACCAGAACCAACAACGATAAAAGGAATCGCTTCTCTAATCATTTCTTTGATTGCTGAACCGGTATCGACCGTAACCGTCGTCGTTGATGCTTCAAATAATGGGCGATATTTTTTCATATGTTTTTGGTAATACCACATCAACATCAGCAAAGAAGCAAGTGCTCCGACAAAGGCGGCAAAGGTCGAGTGAGCAACTGCGACAGGCACTGACCCACTGAAAACGCGCATCACCATAAAGGTAGCGAGTAGCATATAAGCAACTCGAACGATTTGCTCTACTACTTGTGTGATGGCAGAAGGTACCATGTCTTGAAACCCTTGGAAATATCCACGAATCAAACTCATAACCGGTACGACAAGCAAGGCTGGAGCCAACGAACGAATAACCAGCGTACTGTCTTCTACCGAACCGCTCGGGCTGTAAGCAGCAATCAAGGGAGCAAGTACCCACATCAATAGTGCGCTCACGACTCCCGTCCCGATCATAAACAGTGCAGTCTTCTTAAACAGAGTTTGCCCTGCTTGATATTGTTTCTTTGCGTTATAATGGGCAATCTGTTTGGAGATAGCAGAAGGAAATCCTGCAGTCCCAATCGAAAGGAAAAGTTGATACGGCGTATACCCTACTGCAAAGAGGGCATTCCCGAATTCTTTACCTCCTCCTAGCATCGCATTCCATGGAATAACATAAAGAGCTCCTAGTAAGCGAGAAAAGATACTGCCAAAGGTCATCCAAAAGGTACCTTGCACAATTTTATCATTACCAGAATCTTCTTCTGGTTCTATTTCTACCAAGGGAGACTCCAGCGCTACTGGACTTTCTTGGTTTAGTATATCCATTTGTTCATCTACTATATTTGGAAGCTGCTTCATGGCTTCCGCTTTTTTTCTTTCACTTCGTGTTTTGTATTCTTGCATCGTAATCAAACCTCGATTTTCTCTCATTTCAGTGCGTTCAAATTATTTTACCAAACAAATACATCTTTTCAAATCAGGAAAGTACATCACTTTTTCCTTTATTCACCATAGCGTCCTGTAATTCCAAAAATAAAGAACACATAAAACTTAAATGTTAACTAAATAGCGGTTGTATGGTATAATTTATTTAGAAAATATTATGCTTTACAGCCATCAATCTCCTCATTTTCCTTCAACACTTTGTCCCTTGCATGCTTCGTTTGGGCAATAAGAAAAGAGGGATCATCATGAAAAAGACACCCACCTCTTTAGTCAGCACGATACTCACCTTCCTGCTGCTCCTCTTCCTAATCGCTCCTCCTATTCAAGCTGCACCCTCTCAGTTTATTACGAAAGCCAACACAAGCGAAAAAGTCGTTGCACTTACCTTTGATGATGGCTCGGATGGGACAAATTTCAATCGTATCTTATCAATTTTAGCAAAACACAATATCAAAGCTACCTTCTTCTTAACTGGTGCTGGTGCGACGGATCATCCACAATCGATTCGGGATGCAGTCAATATGGGACACGATATTGGAAATCACTCCTATAGTCATCCTTATTTCACTCAGATTTCTATTGTCGAAATGGTGAATCAGCTGACAAAAACAGATCAAATCATTCGAAATCTAACGGGTGTCAGTACCAAACCGTTTTTCCGTGCGCCATATGGAGCGACCAATCAAACCGTATTACAAACAGTTGGAAATGCGGGATATACCTATACCCTTCACTGGAACATCGATTCAATCGACTGGACCGGTAATTCAGCTCAGGACATTAGTAATCGGGTGTTAAAAAATATTGTTCCCGGTACAATCATCTTGATGCATACGGGAGCTGGAGCCAGCGGTACACCCCCGGCACTGGAAACAATCATACCAGCCTTGAAAAAGCTAGGGTACCGTTTTGTAACCCTCTCCGAACTACTGAAAGTAACTGGAAATCCAAATGTACCAGCTCCTGGTTCTGGAACAGCTTATACGGTCCGTTCGGGAGACACCCTTTATTCGATTTCTTTTCGCTATGGCGTGACAGTCTCTCAACTTGCTGCTCATAATGGTATTACGAACCCTAACCTCATTCATGTGGGTCAGATTTTACGAATTCCCGGAACGACTCCTCCTCCTGCAGCGAATACAAGTACCTATACAGTAAAAGCTCGTGACACACTGTACGCCATCGCTTTGCGCTATAAAACTACCGTTCAAACTCTCGTAACCATAAATAATTTAGCCAATCCAAATGTTTTACGCATTGGACAAGTATTAAAAGTTCCCAGTCAAGCAACTTCCCCACCACCTGCTACAACCGTTCTTTATACGGTAAAAGCTGGGGATACCTTATATGCCATCGCTCTGCATTACGGAACAACCGTGCAACGCTTAGTGACCCTGAACCAACTAACCAATCCGAATTTGTTACGAGTAGGTCAAGTGCTCGTGATTCGTTAGAACAGTCGCTTTTGGACAAGTGAGAGCCATCTTTTTAGCTCACTTGTCCATTATTTTTAAATTTAGACAAGTGAGTGATTTTTCAGATACTCACTTGTCCAAAAATCGATTTATTGGACAAGTAGCCTACTTTTTAACCGTTCACTTGTCCATTTTGACTAAAAAACGAAAAAACAGCAGCTAAGAGCCATACTCCTAGCTGCTGTTTCATGAAATTAATTCGCTACGATGTTTACCAATTTACCAGGTACAGCAATCATTTTGCGAATCGTTTTTCCTGCTATCTCTTCTTTAATTTTTTCGTGATGGAGAGCGATGTCCGTTAACTCGTCTTTAGAAAGATTAGCGGCAACCATCTCACGTGCTTTCACTTTCCCATTGATTTGGAAAATGACTTCTACTTCATCTTCAACTAGGAATTTTTCTTCATATGTTGGCCAAGCTGCATAGGAAATGGTGTCTGTGTTGCCCAGTTTTTCCCATAGCTCTTCTCCCAAATGCGGTGCAATTGGTGCGAGCAATTGCACGAAGCCATTCATGTAATCGACTGGCAATGCTTCTGCTTTGTTGGCTTCGTTAACAAAAATCATCATTTGCGAAATGGCTGTATTGAAATGAAGTTGCTCATAATCTTCGGTCACTTTTTTCACGGTTTGGTGATAAACTTTATCAAGTTCACCTTTGTTTACCTTCGTAACGCGGTCTCGTACTTTGCCTTCTTCATCAATCATCAAGCGCCATACGCGGTCCAAGAATCGACGACTTGCTTCGATTCCTTTTTCACTCCAAGCAGTGCTGGCATCCAATGGCCCCATAAACATTTCATAAAGACGCAGTGTATCTGCACCAAATTCATTTACGATATCATCTGGATTTACTACGTTTCCTTTAGATTTGGACATCTTTTCATTGTTTTCTCCAAGAATCATCCCTTGGTTGAACAGTTTTTGGAATGGCTCTTTTGTTTTCACAATTCCCAAATCGTACAGGAATTTATGCCAGAAGCGGGCATACAACAAATGCAGAACGGCATGCTCTGCTCCGCCAATGTATAGATCCACATTTCCCCAGTAGGAAAGTGCTTCTTCTGAAACAAGTTCATTTTTATTGTGCGCATCCATGAAACGAAGGAAGTACCAAGAGCTGCCTGCCCATTGTGGCATGGTATTTGTTTCACGGCGGCCTTTCATACCCGTTTCTGGGTTAGTAACTTCCACCCATTCTTTCAAATTAGCAAGGGGCGATTCACCAGTACCGCTTGGTTGGATTTTGTCTGTTTTTGGCAGTAGCACAGGTAGTTCATTTTCTGGAACAGCTGTAGTTGTGCCGTCCTCCCAATGAATGACAGGAATTGGTTCGCCCCAATAACGTTGACGGGAGAACAACCAGTCACGCAAACGGTAGGAAACTACTTTATCTCCAATTCCTTTTTCTACTAGCCATTCATTCATGGCTTGGATTGCTGTTTCTTTATCCAATCCGTTCAGAAAATCAGAATTAATATGTGCTCCGTCACCTGTGTACGCTTCTTCTTCCACATTTCCGCCTTCTAGAACAGGAATAATCTCCAAACCAAACATTTTAGCGAACTCGTAGTCACGCGTATCGTGAGCAGGGACAGCCATAATCGCTCCCGTTCCGTAAGTAGAAAGAACATAATCTGAAATCCAAATCGGCATTTCTTTTCCGTTTACTGGGTTGATAGCATAAGCACCTGTGAAAACACCCGTTTTTTCTTTTGCCAAATCTGTACGGTCTAAATCGCTCTTCGTTGCGACAGACGCGATATATGCTTCTACCGCTTCCCGTTGCTCCTCGCTCATAATTTCTTGCACGAGCGGCAATTCTGGAGCCATTACGGCATATGTTGCGCCGAACAAGGTGTCCGGACGTGTAGTGAACACGGTAAAGTTTTGGTCATGGTCTTTCACTTGGAACGTAACGTTCGAACCTTCTGAACGGCCGATCCAGTTGCGCTGCATTTCTTTGATGCTGTCTGGCCAATCAACTAGTTCCAAATCATCAATCAAACGATCTGCATATGCAGTGATTTTCAACATCCACTGACGCATTGGTTTGCGGTATACAGGATGTCCGCCACGTTCACTGACTCCATCGACTACTTCTTCGTTAGCAAGTACGGTTCCAAGAGCAGGACACCAGTTAACGGATACTTCAGCTTCATAGGCCAATCCTTTTTCAAATAGTTTGGTGAAAATCCATTGTGTCCATTTGTAGTAATTTGGGTCTGTTGTGTTAATTTCTCGTGTCCAATCATAGCTGAATCCAAGTGATTGAATTTGGCGTTTGAAATTTTTGATGTTGTGTGCGGTAAACTCGGCTGGATCATTTCCTGTATCCAAAGCATACTGTTCTGCAGGCAAACCAAATGCATCCCAGCCCATCGGATGAAGTACATTAAATCCCTGTGCCCGTTTCCAGCGTGCAACGATATCTGTTGCCGTATATCCCTCTGGATGTCCTACGTGCAATCCTTGACCAGAAGGATAAGGGAACATATCCAACACATAATATTTAGGTTTTGTTGACCCTTGTTCCGTTTTAAAGGTTTGCTTTTGTGCCCAAGTTTTTTGCCATTTTTTCTCAATCGTTTGATGATTGTACGTCATTTCCATTTGCTCCTTTTTTGTGCTAGTAATTGAAATTCATTTTTAATACAAAAAAAGCCTATAAACCTCCCTTGGGAAGGTTTATAGGACGATTGATCTCGTGGTACCACCTATTTTATAACTTATCATGCCTGTAACGAGGCGACCCGGCAAAGCTTACTATATTCAGCATTGCAACTAAAAGGCGAGTTCAAGAATTTCATTCATGCATTTCCACCAACCATGCACTCTCTAGGGAATTTCCTTCTCTACTAATCCTTCTCATCATTTTTTTCTTATTGGATGTATCTTACCAAGAAATTCAAATTTTTTCAAGATGCGTTCTACACTGTTATTTTACTCGCAAGTTTTGACCCGGGTGAATCATGGAGCTGTTCATTTGGTTCCATGCTAGTAAATCAGCTAATGAAATATTATGTCTTTTAGCGATTGAATACAATGTATCGCCTTTTTGGACTTGATACGTATTCGTTGGTTTCGCTGGTGCTGGAGTTTGTACTGCAGCATTTTGTTTCATTTGAAGGGACTGACCAACAAAAATAAGATCAGAATTTAATTGGTTCCACTCTTTTATCTGGGTGACAGAAACACCTGCCTGCTGTGCAATTTTATAAAGAGTATCGCCTTTTTGAACAATATATTCTCCCGTTACTACTGGAGTAACAACTGGTTTTGGTGCTTCTTCTTTTACAACAGGTGCAGTTTTTTGCGTATAAAGGGTTTGGCCTGGATGAATCAAATCTGATTCCAATTGATTGATGGCCTTTAATTCAGCAACGGATAGGCCCGCTCTTGTAGCAAGGCTGTACAATGTATCGCCAGTCGATACATTGATAGAATTACGTGTGGCCTGAGTTGGATTGCTCTCTTTCACTGGCTCTGTTACAACTGGTTTTGGTTCTACTTTAGTTGCAGCCAATTTTAGGATCTGTCCTGGATGAATCAATTCATTTTTCAGTTGATTCCATTCTTTTAATTGAGCTGGGGTAACTTGGTATTTTTGTGAAATAGCCCATAAGGTATCCCCTGTTTTTACTTGATAAGAATTTTGTGTGGCTGGTTTTGGTTTTTCTACCGGTTTTACTGTTTCAACTGGTTTCACAGGTGCAGGCGTTACTTTCTTTGCAACCAATAATTTCATACCAGGATGAATCATTGAACTATTCAATTGGTTCCATTCCATCAGTTGAACAACTGAAATACCATGTCTTGTTGCAATGCCATACAAGGTATCGCCACTTTGAACCGTATAACTTCCAGATGCAACTGGTGTTGATGGCTTCACTACAGGAGTTGTAGGTGCCACAGTAGAAGGGGTGTCGTAACTCGTTAACCCATTCGCTTCGATAATTTTATTTAATTTTGTTGCGTAGGCCGTATCTGTAGCGTAACGCCCGGTTAAGTAAGTCGTTGCATCTTCATAAGTTGATGCATTGCTCTTCCAAGCACCACTATAATATTCTGGATCCCAGCTTGTTCCATTTCGCAATAATGCGGCATAGTCTTCCAATGATTCAGCATAGGAAGGATATTTACGGAATTTCGCTGTGATTTCATAGTATTCTTGTTTTCCATTATCTTCTAATGTTTTCTTCTCGACAGATTGACCGTTATAATCTCCTTTGATCCCAAAAAGATTATAATTAGGCTCAGATGCTAATCCACTTTGTCCCCAACCACTTTCAAGGATTGCTTGTGCCAACATGACAGACGCGTAAAGGTCGTTCTTTTGTGCGATGCTCTTAGCAGGGGTTACAATAGAATTTAAAAAAGCATTTCCATGCACCTTTGTTTCTACTTGATTCGATGTCTTTTTTTCCTCTGCATTTGCTTCTTGCATAGGCAAAACAATCGGAGCAACCAAAACAGATGTACTAATAAACGCTACACTTTTTTTCATTTTTGCGGCGGTTTGCATCACTTTATCTTTTAATTCTTTTTTATTTTTCATTGCGTGCCATTGCTTTCTTGAAAGTTCCAACACATACCACTCCTATCAAGTTCAAACTGTCGCTTTATAAACTAATGTCATTATAAGTTGTTTTTTGTTAAGAATGTGAGAATATTGTAAAATGTAAAAAATGTAACCATTTTGTAATATATGTGCTACGATAAAAGAACATAAAACCTAAAGGAGTTTCTTATATGTTAGAAAAAGCAGTCGCCTTCAGTCATAGCTTATTAAAAAAATCAATTATTCCAGGAGACATCGTAATCGATGGTACTGTTGGGAATGGTAATGATACCGTTCTGTTAGCTTCTCTAGTAGGAAAAACCGGCACAGTTATTGGTTTCGATATACAGGAAACAGCCATAGAGAAAACGAAACAAAAACTGCTCCTCACCGGCCTTCTTCCTCAAGTAGAATTACATCACGCTAGCCATGCCCAGGCCGTTGATTTTCTTCCTCCCAATAAAGAATTAGGAGGAGCAATCTACAACTTAGGCTACTTACCAGGTGGGGATAAAGAAATTACGACCCAAAAGGATTCGACTTTAATGAGTATTTCTTTCCTTTTGCCTCGGCTCCGGATAGGTTCTCTTCTTGTAGTAGTCGTTTACAGCGGCCATCCTGCAGGAGAAGCAGAGAAAAATGCATTAGTAGATTATGTCAGTCAACTGGATCAGAAAGAATATGATGTATTACTGTATCAATTCTTAAACCAAAAAAATAACCCGCCTTTTGTCCTTGCGATTGAACGGAAAAAGTAAATCTATTAAAAAATCCTGTTTCACACATGAAGTACGAAACAGGATTATTTTAAGCTAGATTCAATTTTTCTTTTAGAATGCTTACTTTATCGGTATTTTCCCAAGTAAATTCAACATCTTCACGACCAAAATGACCGTATGCAGCTGTCTTTTTAAAGATTGGACGTCTTAGATCCAACATTTCAATAATTCCAGCTGGTGTAAGGCTGAAGATTTCACGAACCGCTGCAATGATTGCTTGTTCTGAAATCGTGCTTGTACCGAATGTATCAACTGCAATCGAAACCGGCTCTGCTACACCAATTGCATAAGCAAGTTGGATTTCACATTTGTCGGCAATACCCGCAGCTACAATGTTTTTCGCGATGTATCGTGCTGCATAACTAGCTGAACGGTCTACTTTTGTAGCGTCTTTACCAGAAAATGCTCCACCACCATGACGTGCATATCCGCCGTAGGTATCTACAATAATCTTACGACCTGTTAAACCAGAATCGCCTTTTGGTCCGCCTGTTACAAAACGGCCTGTTGGATTAATGTAATATTTAGTTTGTTCATCGAGTAATGTTGAATCAATAACCGCTTCAATGATATGCTTCATAACATCTGACTTCAATTCAGCATAAGTTACAAATTCATCATGTTGGGTACTCAATACGATTGTATCAACACGCAATGGTTTATCGTCTTCATCATACTCTACAGTAACTTGTGCTTTTCCATCTGGACGTAAGTACGGCATCGTGCCATCTTTACGAACTTCTGATAAGCGCTTGGTTAATTTATGGCTCAAGCTGATTGGTAATGGCATAAGTTCTTCCGTCTCATTGATAGCAAAACCAAACATTAAGCCTTGATCTCCAGCACCAATCAGTTTTGTCTCACTCATTACTGTATCTTTGTCTTCACGGATTTCAAAAGATTGGTTGACTCCAAGAGCAATATCATCCGACTGCTCATCTAAAGATACCATAACAGCCAAGTTATCAGCGTCAAATCCATACTTTCCTCTTGTATATCCAATTTCAGTAACCGTTTCACGGACAACTTCCTGAATGTTCACATACGCGGAAGTTGTAACCTCGCCGAATACCATCACTAAACCGGTTGTTACAATTGTTTCACAAGCCACACGTGCTTGCTTATCCATGCTTAATAATTTATCAAGAATTGCATCACTAATTTGATCTGCAATTTTATCCGGATGTCCTTCTGTAACGGACTCGGATGTAAATAATCTTTTTTCTACCATATGTATTCCCCCATATTTTTGGTTACAAGGCCTCTCCATCTAACTGGATCCTATCGGGATATTGCGCTTCGCCTTTTAAACAGCAACAGCTAAACTATACGCTTTTTCACTGGGAAAATCAATCTTTTCTTAATATCGTGAACTCTTTCTAACCTATTACTAATTATTATTTATTATATGGTACAATCAGAATGAATAGGATATAGAAGGGAGTCACTTTTATGCTGCAAGCAAAAAATACAGTCAATCGTTTTATTCGCAATCCTTTTTTGATTTGGGTGCTTTCCCCTCTTCCACTTCTATTTGCAGGAGTGGTACTGGGAGCAAAGCAACAATCATTTCAGTTCTATCCAACCTTGCTCCTTTATCTTTTTCTACTTTGTACGACAATATTGGAGCGATACCTCATCAAAAAACAACAACGTCAAATTGATACCATCCCTACATTTGGTGGTGTTGCCCTTCTATTCTTAGCGTTATTCATCTTCCTATTTAGCAATGCGGTCAATATCGTTGCGGCTTTCTTGTTGCTGCTTTATCTTATTTTCTTATTTATCACTTATCATCAACAACTTGGTTTAGAACAAACAATCTGGTACTTGCTGCTCCAAGCATTTTTTCAAGCGATCATTTTGAATCAGGTAGCTTTCTATGCACAAACGAGTTATCTTACGATTCATTTAATTCCCTTCCTGCTACCAATTGTCTTGCTTTTGAGCCTAACTATTGTTTTTAAGCAGAAGAACTTTATCCAAAAGTTTCAAGAAAATGACTTTTATCAACGCATGCTTAAAAAGAAGTTATTGCTTTTCTTAATTGGACTATATGGTTCTTCTCTATTCGTTATCTTTCTACTTTTTCAAGCGACCGACACCGTATTACGAAGACAACTAGCTTTCTTTCTTTTTCAATTATTTTACTTGACGCCTTTAGCTTTTACACGTTTCCGCCAACAAATTCGGACGAACACATACCTAAGTATTTTATCAGGAGCCAGCATTATTCTCTACGCGTCCTTACTAACCCCCTCGTTCTAAAAAAAAAGCAGGTAGAATTCCTCATAAGAGGGTTCTACCTGCTTCTTTCGGTTATAAAAAAAGGCTCTAGAATATTAAGTGTTGATGGGCCTTTGGCCCTTTTGTGAAAAACACAAAGAGACAAATGAATTTTTCCGTT
>NZ_JARBEA010000037.1 GCF_028863945.1 Jeotgalibaca caeni
GGTTCGTGCGCCCAAAAATAGGGTTCATACGCCAATTTTCCTAATGTGAAGCCAAATCAGCTTGCGCATTTAGAAAAACTAATGGCAATTCCGAAAACTGGAATGCTTCATCGTTGAAAAAACATTTTTTCAAGAAAATTTTAGGAGTATGAATAATTCAGGAAAAATTATAAAAGATCATCATCATTTTCTTTTGAAGTTAAAAGAAGAGTCGAGAGAAATGAAATATACGATTACATCTGATGATTTGATACAGTACCTAAATAAGTATACCTCCTACCTGCATGAACTTTACCGAAGAAAAATGCGATTAGAAACGAATTATTGTGAGCATTGTTCTTTAATGATGAAACATATCCTGATGTCTCTATGGTTAATTGAGAAAAATCAACATCCTAATGACCTGGGAGATTGGAGTAAGTATGAGGGAAGTCGGTCGCTTTTAGAAACAGACCAACAAAACGTAATAAGTAAATATACTCCATTCAACGTAATTCAATTAGAAGAATTTGTACAAGTAATGAATAAAGAAGTCTTAAAAGTGGCTCAAGCAATGATTACTGAATTAAACTTGAATATGAATTTGGAGTTACATGAGAAGTTATTTAGTTTTCATTTCGAATAAGCATGTATTAATTCTTTATCTACCAAATAAATACATGCAAAAAAGCACTCCCAACTAAGGAGTGCTTTTCGCTTTTGTAAATGAATGATTAACCGATAACTTGAACACGTACTTCGTCTTCAATATATTCTTTCGGGAAAGCATCGCCTTCGATTGAACCGAATGGCATTTGTGCAATCATTTCGTAGTTTTCTGGCAAGTTGAACATTTCTAGAACGGATTTGTCAAAACCTTGTTCATGACCAATGTTCATGTGTTGTAAGCTTGCACCAAGACCTAATTCAGTTAAAGCTAACCAAATTGCGTACTGTGAATTCGCATTGTTGTTTTGTTTATAAGCTTCTTCACGTGCACCTTCTGCAGGCATTTTTGCTACTGCATCAAGATCTTCGAAGAATAGAACCGTACCAACAGCGCCTTTAGCACCTTGCATAACGCCGGACATCATATCCCACATTTCGCCTTGCAGTACGTCTTTTTGAACGTCTAAGATATGGTCCCATAGACGAGCATTTTCTTCACCAAATACTACTACTAAACGAGTTGTTTGGCTGTTGCTTGCAGTTGGAACTTCTCTAGCAACCTCGCGAATACGAGCAACGATCTCCTCTTTAGAAAGATCAGTGTTGTTTCCAATTGCATAACGAGTACGACGGCTTTTAACTAAATCTGTAAATTGTGACATAAATTTATAATCTCCTTTTGTGTTGGTAATTTGCTATCTTTCAAGCACTATTAACAGATTAACAGACTTGAGAAATAAAATCAATTAAAACATTCCGAATTCGTAGTAATTTAATAAAAATTGTTTTTTCGAATGGAACAGGTGATGACAGGATAGGTCTATAAGATCAAAAGATTTAACTCAAAGACCCCTGGGCATAAAGCCTAGGGGTCTTTCCCTACCATAATCAAATCAGCATATGGTTATTCATTATTAATTTTTAATTGATGCAGTTGTAACTTATTAGCAGTCATTGATGATTAAGGTTTTCTGCCAAACCTGCATAGTGTACATATGAGCCTGTACCTGCTTTATGCTCGCCTTTGATTCCCGCCCAAATATTATAAATCAACTAGCCAGTTTGTTTGTTGAATATTTCCGTCTAGTTCTCGCAGTTTTTTAGAAATATCATTCATTTTTTTGGTTAATTCTTTCGTATCGACAGCTCGTACCATCCTGATTTCATTACGCCCAAACCTTCTGATATCGTTGGCCGTTTCGATTGTGTTGTTGAAAAAGCTGTGCTGCCTCCTTAAGGATTCTCTTTCCTCCAAAGCTTCAACAATCAGTTTATCCGAATGATGCAGAGTAGCTTCGGCATTTCGCTTATTAATTTTCACCACCAAATGGGAGAATTCTTCGTTTGTTTTTTGATAGTCCTGAATCAACTCTTCCATACTGATATCCAATATGTCACCCTCTTGAATAAGAGCATTGGCTAAAACATCTTGTTTCAGTGCGGTTAACTTTGCTTCGAGGTCCCTTCTTAACAATAGTGCCTCTGCAAGTTTCATAGAAAAACTCCTTTCATAGTATCTTCTTGATTCTTCATTTCTAGTTCTCATTTGAGCTACCACTGCGGTCAGAATTGAAATCAATATCGACAAGTGTGCCGACCATTGCCAAAATAGGAACCAGCAAGGAATACAGGGATTATTTATATCGTTTCATAAAATTAACTCCTCATTGAGATGATTATACAATAAAGAAGCTAATAATGTCTTTTGAAAAGGTTATAATAAAAGGGGACACTACGTTAGTAGCGTCTTTATGTGACTTTCAAAAAGGGTATCTTTTAAATAATGATAAATTTAATTGGAAAGATCTGAAAGAGAACTTGTCTCTATGGTTCGTTAGAGGAATTGTTGCAACGATTATCAATCATGGGATTAATGAAAGAACAAGTAATTACACGAAGCAAATTTTAGAGAGAAAAAACGGTTTGGATAAAATAATAGATACACATTTTCTATTATAGGAGATCTCATCTTGAGACGATTTAAAAAGTAGGATTATTTGAGTTTCAATTTTTTATCTATGATAACTTTCTAAGTGAGAGGAAGAGATGAATGGACATTGCGTTGCAGGAAGCGTACATCGAGCAGTATATGGAGAGGAAAAGCAAGAAAATATTTGAGGAAAATGGGAAGAATTTACTAGGGCAACAGTGGCATCTGGTAGATTACTACCGTGTAGGGAAAAAAGAAAGTCTCAAATGCGAATACCCTCATGAGGGTGGAGGGGCATGTGGACGAGGTATTATGAATATTTATACTATTCAAAGCGAATCCGGCATTCTGTTAAAAGTGGGAAAGGACTGCTTGAATAAAACGGTGATAGTTAACAGGTTGGACAACTTGGTGAAAGAGCGAGATTTGCTGCGAGATAAGGTGAAGCGCCTAAACTCACAGTACAGCCAATCAACTCTCCGTTCGTTTACAAATGAGGATAAGAAACGGGCTGTGGCAGAAGCTTCTAAGCTTGGTCTTCTTCCTGAAGATGTCCGAGAATTACTTAAAGCAGGGGTGCCGTTGCTAGACGGCGTTTATCAGAAATTGGAAGAAAATGTAGAGATGTTCCGCCGTAACAAGCTTCGATTGGAACAGGAGAAAGCAGAACAAGCACGGAAAAATCAGCCAATAAAACCAACCCAGACGAATAGACAAGAGCCTACTCAGAAAAGGTTTAATATCCCAAAGATTACGGAAGACGTGCGGAAGCAACAGCGCCAACAGATGACTGTCAGCCGCTTCTTGAAACAACAAGGCCCTAAGAGATTAGAAAGCGAAGAGGACTTGGAAAGAGCTTGCGACCTCTGCATCCAAGCTCATTTATTCCAAACGAAAGGCGATCCGGTAGGTAAAATTGCGTATTCCAACTTAATGGGTAAAATCGCTTTTTATTATAACTTATCGACGGATAAGAAAAGATGGCTTCACGCATTCGCTCGAATCTATGTTTTTGATTTGTTACGGGATGGGTATGACCTGGAAGTTATTGAGGAAAGCAAAGGAGATTTTACGGTCTGTTTTAACTAAAATAAGAATCAAAGGGGTCTACTTATCTTTTTACTTACTAATGTGAAGGGTTCTCCAATCAACGATTCATTTTAATGAAGAAGATAGACATTAGTGTTGAACTCTGCTTCTATCATTCAAGAAATATTTGCCTTAAGTAAATGGCAATGCTAGAATACAAATAATTTATGATCATTAAATGAGAAAAAGCATCTGAATAAGAAGAGTAGTCATTTGTAGTGTTTAAGAGAGCCTATGTAGCTGGGATTAGGTACATGAAAAGTGATGAAACAAATCTTATGAGCTGCTGTTTGGATGATATTCATGTATTTGATAAACAGACGATTGCCCTCGTTATTGGGCTAGGTATTAGTAATAGATACCGAAAAGAGAGGAGCGTTGTGCTCCTATGAAGGATGGTACCGTGTTTAAGCAAAACACTCCTAAGAAATTTATTTCTTAGGAGTGTTTTTTTTACGAAAGGAGAGAGAACATGAAGAGAAAAAAGAGTGATAACAAATTTATTGGATGACTATATAGATGCTTTCCAATATTTAAAGAGCTATTATAAGGCGGAACCTATGAATGTTTATTTTTATATGTTCGTTTCTTCTTTATTCGTTTTAGCTGCTGGTTTAGATTCTGTAGAGGCTGCGTTCTCTAAAGACGTTTTATTTATGAGCGACGGACAATATGGGATGTTGGTAAGTATATCGGGAGTAGGTTTCTTGGTTGGGTCCATTCTAAATACTTTAATTGTAGAAAGCTTGACTATTAGACAGTTAATATTGCTGGGAGGATCGATGTATATGATTGGCTATTTGATCGTAAGCACCTCTTTTAATTTCTTCAGCGCAAGTATTGGTTTCTTTTTAATTTCATTTGCGTTGGCTTATATCAATACAGGATTCAGGACCTATATTCCGTTCGCATTTCCAATCAATAAAATCGGCCAACTAACGACAGCCTTTAATATAATGATCTCCCTGTTAGAAATGATGATTGTAGCATTGGTCAGTATAGCAGGCAGTATCATTCAACTGCGATTTGTTTTAATCGGAATTGAGCTCATCATGGTGCTCATCTTTTTCTTCATTATCCATTATTCAAAGAAATTAAAAATAGATTTAATGAGTGAAAGAAAAGAAGAGATAGAAATTTTTGATGGGGTGAAATTGGATTAAAAAATATATGCTAAAATAGGAAGAAAAGGAATCATTCCCCTGCTCAGGAGCTCTGCATGAATACCTTTGTCGAAACTTGAACTAGCAAATGATGGTTACCGAGCAGATAAGTATAGTAATAAAAACTTCGAGAAGATTGAATATTTAGAGTCTAAATCATAACGTATATAAAGATGATCTTAAAAGGGGTGTTACCATGAGCAGGCCGAATACAAAAATGAGATTTATAGAATCAAGCAATGAGAAATATGAGAAGCTAGTTTCAATGATTCAATCCTTAACAGAAGAAGAAAAGAACCAGCCGTTTACTTTCGAAGTTACTGAAAAAATGAAGGAGAACCATTGGAGAAGGGATAAGAATTTGCGTGATGTACTTATCCACCTGTACGAATGGCACCAATTATTGCTGGACTGGGTGAGAGCCAATCAAAATGGAGAGAAAAAATCATTTCTACCAGAGCCCTATACTTGGAAGAACTATGTAGAGCTAAACTTAAAATTTGGGGAGAAGCATCAATCAACAAGTTTTGAAGAAGCCTACAAACGATGGACCAGCAGTCATCAAGAAGTGATGCATCTAGCAGAAACATTTTCGGATGACGAATTATTTGAAAAGAAATACTTTACTTGGACAGGAACTACTTCGCTTGGTTCTTATTTTGTCTCTTCCGTTCCCAGTCATTATGAATGGGCCATTAAGAAGCTCAAGAAACAAATGAAGGCATGATCATAAAAACATGAATGAGGTACATACAGTGAATAAACAACCAACCTATCGCATTGTCTCATACGAATCCAGCCTTGAAGATAGCTGGATTAGATGTAAAGCTTTGTCTTACCTATATAGTCGCTTCAATGATCAAATTGAACCCAAAAAAGATACGTATACATCTGAAGATGGTTATTCTGAAGCACTAGAGTTAGTTGCCTTAAATGAAAATAATGAAGTCATTGGTATTTTAGATATTGGAATTTTTGATGGGGACCAGAATAAAAGTTATCCATATGTAACTCATTTAGAAAAGGGCTCTTATATGGATATCATAGCGGTCCATCCTGATTACCAAAAAATGGGAATTGCTCAAAATCTGATAACAGAAGCGTTGAACGTATTGCGCAGTAAAAGGATTGATTACTTGGCTATCTTTACGAGGGATGATGAGGCAGCGAATAACTTGTATAAAAAATTGGGAGCGACTTTGTTAGCAAAAAACCATCGAGTAAAAGGTACCCCTAAAGAAATGAACCAGAGCATTGGCTCATTTGTTGTAAATAAAGAAGCCAAAAAAATTGAAGTATCGGACTCAGAAGGAAACGAGCTGCCTTACGTGTATGATTCGGGCTACTACTGGGTGTACAACCCAGAAAATGTAGAGCTTTTTGATATTGAAGACTGTATGTGTGAGAATTCTTATGTACTCTACCTTTAAGAATGAAAGAGAATAATAAGTTGAATATCAGAAACTCTGTTGAAAAGTCCGTTGCTTTCCTTATTGTCATAGATTATAATTAATTAAAATTAAATGTGAAAAACGAAGAAGAGAAGAAGTAAATACTCATGGTTTTTTCAGAGAGCTTCCAATGGTGAGAAGAAGCAGAACTTGGTATTGAAAAATGGTCTCAGAGTTTTGCTAGTGAGATTCTATCATTTAGCTAGCAACGGATTAGCGCTCGTTAACGCTGCTGGAGTAAGCATCATTTACTCCTAGAGTCAGGCTGTGTGAACAGTTTGAGAAGCAAGGTGGTACCACGTCTGTTAACCACGTCCTTGCCCTTAAAGGGGTAAAGACGTGGTTTTTTGCGTCAAAAAAAGGAGGAGTAAGAGAGTGGGCAAACAGTTAGTATTACAGACAGATTTTGGCAGAGCAGACGGTGCTGTGAGTGCGATGTACGGAGTGGCGCTAAGCGTAAATCCTGCATTACGAATTTATGATTTAACGCATGAGATTCCGCAATATAATATTTGGGAAGCATCTTATCGTTTGTATCAAACTGTACAGTATTGGCCAGAAGACACCGTTTTTGTATCAGTAGTTGATCCAGGAGTTGGAACGGATCGACTCAGTGTGGTTGCCCAGACAGCGAATGGTCAATATGTGGTGACACCAGATAATGGGACATTGACACATCTAGATGAGAGTATCGGTATTCTATCAGTTCGGGAAATTGATGAGCGTGTGAATCGATTGCCTAATTCTGGCGAGTCTTATACATTCCATGGTAGAGATGTGTACGTCTATACAGCAGCACGACTAGCTGCAGGCGTTATTTCGTTTGAAGAAGTCGGTCCTGAAATAGCTGTTTCCGATGTTATTCGCCTCCCGCATCATGAAGCAGAAGTTCTAAATGATGGAATTTCTGGAAATGTGGATATTTTAGACAGTCGTTTCGGTAACCTCTGGACAAATATTCCCAGAGAATTGTTATTTGCTCAAGGCATTCATTACGGCGATCAATTGGAAGTCACGATTTCTAATAATTATAGTATTGTCTATCAAAGCGAAATCAAGCTTGGTGAGTCATTTGCAAGAAGTCGGGTTGGAGATCCCATTTTATTCATTAATTCATTAGATAAATTAGGTATAGCTATTAATCAGGGGTCTTTTGCGAATGCTTATCATATTTTAAGTGGCGATAGTTGGCAAGTACGTATCAGAAAAGTGGTACAATAATAAAAGAAAAGTAGGGGAAATTATGAAAAAAGAAACATTATCGATTAAAACGATTGTCGCAATTGGAATCGGAGCTGCCGTTTATGTGGTTTTAGCACGTTTTGCATCCATTCCAACTCCAATTCCCAATACCAGCATTCAAACGGCTTATGCATTCCTAGCTTTGATGGCGGTAGTATATGGTCCGATTGCTGGAGGATTAATTGGTCTGATTGGACATGCCTTAAATGATGCTATTTCTTATGGTTCGGTCTGGTGGAGTTGGGTAGTCGTTTCTTTGTTCGTCGGTTTTATGATTGGGATTTTAACTAGAAAAATTCATGTAGAAGATGGTGAATTTTCTAAAAAAGATATCATCCAATTTAATATTAGCCAAGTCGTTGCACAAGCGATTGGTTGGGGAATCATTGCCCCAGTCCTTGATATCGCCATTTATGCTGAACCGGCTAATAAAGTATTTACCCAGGGAATTGCGGCTGGAGCAGCAAATATTATTACTGTAGCAGTGATTGGTACTTTATTAATTTCTGGTTATGCGAAAACTCGTAATAAAAGTGATAGCTTATCAAGAGAATAATCTTTATGAAATAGAGGGAGTTAGTAGATGAACCGTGCAGTGATTGAGTTTCAATCCTATACATTTAAATATCGTAGTCAGAAAGAACCAACCTTACATGATATTAATCTAACCATTCGTGAAGGTGAAAAGGTAGTTATTGTCGGTCCCTCTGGTTCTGGAAAAAGTACGCTAGCCCATTGTATGAATGGGCTAGTTCCTTTTGCATACCGAGGGGAAAGCAGTGGACAATGCTTAATCAACGGAAAAGAAACCAAAGAGCTCGATATCTTTCAATTATCTAAAATGGTCGGGACGGTCTTGCAAGACTTAGATGGGCAATTTATCGGTTTGTCCGTTGGGGAAGACATCGCATTTGCATTGGAAAATGACATGGTTCCTCAAGATGACATGCACAAACGTGTGGCAGGAGTAGCTGAACTAGTAAAGATAGACGATTATCTGGATTCTTCCATTCATCAGTTATCAGGAGGACAGAAGCAACGCGTGTCTTTAGCGGGAGTTTTAGTGAATGATGTTGATATTTTATTATTCGATGAACCGTTAGCGAACCTGGATCCTGCAACGGGAAAGCATGCGATTGATTTAATTGATCAGTTGCAAAAACAAACAAATAAAACTACGGTTATTATTGAACATCGCTTAGAAGACGTCTTATATCGGGATGTCGATCGGATTATCGTCATGAGCGAGGGTCGTATCATCGCTGATGCAACACCAGTCGAATTACTTTCCAGTGATGTCCTTTCAAAGACTTACCTCCGGGAACCACTTTATTTGAAAGCTTTGGAATATGCTGGTATTCCGATTACACCAACGATTAATCCAGAACGGATGGATCGACTCACCTTGACACAAGAGCACCGTGAGCAGTTGATGAGCTGGTATAACAAAGTCGAGCGTAGACAAAAAACAGCCTACAAAGATATCGTACTGGAAGTAAACCATGTGTCTTTTCATTATCCAGAGCGTCCAAACATATTAACGGATGTGTCTTTTCAGCTTCATAAAGGAGAAATGGTCAGTATTGTTGGCAAAAACGGAGCCGGGAAATCAACCTTATCGAAGTTGATCTGTGGCTTCGAGCGTCATCAGAGTGGGACGATTCGCTACCAAGACCGAGATATTAGTAAGGATACCATTACGAAGCGTGCTGAATCCATTGGCTTAGTGATGCAAAATCCGAATCAAATGATTTCGAAGCATCTTATTTTTGATGAAGTTGCACTTGGTTTGCGACTTAGAAACGTTCCAGAAGAAGAAATTCGTGAACGAGTGGAAAAAACACTGCAAATATGCGGGTTATATCCATACCGTAATTGGCCGATTTCAGCGTTAAGTTTTGGTCAAAAGAAGCGGGTGACGATTGCAGCGGTTTTGGTTTTAGAACCTGAAGTTTTGATTCTTGATGAACCAACTGCGGGTCAAGATTATCGTCATTATACAGAAATCATGACTTTCCTAAGAGAATTGAATCAACGAGGTGTGACAATCTTAATGATTACCCACGACATGCATTTGATGTTGGAGTACACACCACTGACATTAGTAATAGGGGAAGGGCGATTGCTTGCTGATACGTCTGCTGTAGAAGTGTTAGCGACCCCTGAACTAGTGAAAAAAGCCAATCTAACGACGACTTCCTTATATTTACTTGCCCAGAAGGCTGGAATTAGGGATGCCCAAGATTTTGTTTCGACGTTTATTCAGTATGAGAAGGAGGTACGCAGAAGATGGCAGTAGAAATGTTGTCCTACATAGAGCGACAGTCACCTGTACATAGCTTATCTGGAGCCACAAAGCTGATTGTATTCCTGCTCTTCTCTACCACAGCAATGATTACTTACGACACACGTGTACTCTTCGTGCTACTTCTGACTAGTCTGGTTATTTTTGCCATTTCAAAAATTAAGGTCCGAGAAATCGGATTTGTCTTGTTATTTATCTTAGCATTTCTGCTATTGAATAATGTAGCGATTTACTTGTTTTCTCCCCAAGAAGGAGTATCCATCTATGGAACAGAACATGAACTTGTTCATATCTGGGGAAGGTATAATATAACGGTAGAGCAATTATTCTATCAGTTGAACGTTACCTTGAAATATTTTGTCGTGATTCCAGTGGCCTTGTTATTTATTGTAACAACACATCCCAGTGAATTTGCTGCCTCTTTGAACCGAATTGGTGTAAATTACAGGATTGCTTATTCCGTTTCACTTGCGTTGCGTTATATTCCGGATATACAACGAGACTTTCGCAGCATCTCCCAGTCCCAACAAGCACGGGGGGTTGATATATCGAGAAACGAAAAATTGACAAAGCGGATCAAAAATATTTCAGCTATTTTATTCCCCTTAATTCTGTCGAGTTTAGACCGTATTGAAGTCATCAGCAATGCCATGGAGTTACGCGGATTTGGTAAAAATAAAAAAAGAACGTGGTATAGCGCTAAGGAAATCACCAAAAAAGATTTGCTCGTTCTTCTCGTGACCCTTCTCATTTTTATCTTGAGTTTGTGGATCACATTCCAAAACGGCAGCCGATTTTATAATCCTTTTTAGTAATCAGTAAATAGTAAAACCTCAACCAGTATTTTCTCTGGTTGAGGATTTTTTGTTTGGTTTGTCAAGGGCAAGCGGAAACTTAAAAATGACTTGTTAGAGCCAAGAATAGTGAAATAATATCTTGAAAAAAGAAATGTTAACAACATTCATACATTATATTTATCAACTTCTATTTAATTTTAATTTATATATTACACAATTTTATAATTCTTGTTTTTTAAGAAATTCTTTGATTGCTCAAAAAGGCTTTAATATCAACGTTAAAGTAATAAAACGAAGGAAAATTACAATAAGATTTGTTCTTTAATTTAATTTTAATCTTGGTGTTGATATTGTCTGATAACTCTGCTGCAATGTTGATTTATTAAGGAGGTATATTATGAATAACATTAAAAGAAGATTAGGATTATTGTTGTTGGCTTCAACTTTTATATTGGGTGCTTGTTCAGGTTCTGATGAAAATGTTGGAAGTGATGTAGAGGCAACGAATGGGGAACCACAAGTTTTAGTTGTAGCAAATGGAGCAGACCCGGTAACATTTGATATTCAAGCTACCAATGACCAAGCAACGACGCGTGTGGCAAGACAAATCTACGATACGTTAATTACTCAAACGAATGATTTAGAACTAGTTCCCGGTCTTGCTACTGAATGGGAAGAAGTAGAGGAGAACTTATACGAATTCAAACTGAGAGAAGATGTCGTTTTCCATAATGGAGAACCGTTTACAGCTAATGATGTTGCTTATACCTTGAATCGAGCAGTAGAATCACCAACGATTGGCCATATTGTTGGATCGATTGATCCAGCTACGATTGAAGTAGTCGATGACCATACGATTCGGGTAGGAACCAGCGATACATTCGGTCCATTCTTAACGCATCTAGCCCATCCAGCTGTTGGGATCTTAAATGAGAAAGCAGTTGAAGAAGCGGGTGAAGACTATGGAATCACCGTTGCTGTTGGTACAGGTCCATTTAAGTTTGTTGAGTGGGTTGCCGGCACACATGTTCTTGTTCTTGCTGACCGTAATGAAGATTATTGGGGAGACGCACCTGAAGTTGACAGTATTGAGTTCAAAACAATTGCTGACCCAAGTGTTCGACTGATTGAATTGGAAAGCGGAACAGTAGATATTGCCTATGATATCGCACCATCGGATATTCCAGCAGTGACTGATAATTCAGAGCTTACTTTAATTAATACACCTAACTTAGGTGCTGAATATCTTGGATTAAACGTTAAAAATGATACACCGCTTCAGGATATAAAAGTGCGTCAAGCAATTGCCCATGCGATTGACGTTGAGTCTATTATTAAGACGGTCTACATGGATGTTGGTTCACATATGGCAGGACCAATTAATGAATTGGTTTTTGGTTATAACGAAGATTTAGAGCCAACTGCTTATGATGTTGACAAGGCAAAAGCACTATTGGCTGAGGCAGGTTATGAAGAAGGAGACATTACCCTTTCTTTATATGTAGGAGATAACAGTCAAGAGCGAATCCGTGTTTCTCAAGTTGTTTCAGAAGCTCTATCAAAAGTTGGTATCACTGTTGAAGTTAGCCAAATGGAATGGGGCGCATTCCTTGATGCAGCAGCAGTAGGAGAGCCGGACATGTTCTTATTAGGCTGGACAACCGTTACAACAGATGCAGATTATGGATTATATCCATTGTTCCATTCTGATAGTTTTGGTGAAGCAGGAAACAGAACGTTCTATAAAAATGATCGTGTAGACGAACTATTAGAATTAGGACGTTATACCAGTGATCAAGAACAACGTTTAGAGTATTACTACGAAGCACAAGAAATTATCAGTGAAGAAGTTCCTTGGGTATTCTTACAAACACGTGAAAACGTAACGGGAGTAAGAAACTGGGTGAAAGGATTTGAACATCATCCTACAGGAAGCTACTTCCTTGAAGACGTTTCTCTAGATAAAGAATAATGATAAGTTTTATATGGGGCCAAATTTTTGGCCCTTTATTTTTTGGGAGGTGGAGTCGTGCTCCAGTATGTTTTAAAAAGAATATTTTGGCTCATTCCAATTTTATTAGGAGTAACGTTTATTGTGTTTACCATCATGTATCTTTCACCAGGGGATCCAGCTACCATGATTCTCGGTGAAGGAGCAAGTCAAGAAGCGTATGAAGCGCTTCGGGTTCAAATGGGATTGGATCGGAGTTTCATCGAGCAATTCTTCAATTATGTGAAGCAAGTCTTTTTTGAATTTGATTTAGGACGTTCATATGTTTCTAAACGGGTTGTACTGGATGAGATTTTAGTAAGGTTACCAAATACGATTAAATTAGCAAGTTGGAGTATCTTGTTTGCATCGCTAATCGGGATTCCGATGGGTGTTATTTCTGCCACTCGTCCGTATTCAAAAACAGATAATGCGGTGATGTTTATTTCCTTAATTGGTGTTTCGATGCCAACGTTCTGGCAAGCGTTGTTGCTTATTATTCTCTTTACATCGACATTGGGCTGGTTGCCGGCTAGTGGGTTTACAACGTGGCAACAAATGATTATGCCGGTTTTTGCGTTAGCAACTTCCTCTATTGGAACGATTGCGCGAATTACACGGTCAAGTATGATGGATGTTTTGGATCAAGATTATATTCGGACTGCACATGCAAAAGGCGTTTCGGATGGAACAGTAACCTTTCACCATGCTTTGCGTAATGCATTGATTCCAGTAGTAACCGTTATTGGATTGCAATTTGGTGCGTTACTGGGTGGGGCTGTCTTGACGGAGACAATCTTCAGCATCAACGGTATTGGAACAATGATGGTTAACTCGATTCGAACGAGGGATACGATGATGGTTCAAGGGGGCGTTTTGTTTATTGCCTTCATTTTCACCGTTGTAAATTTATGTGTAGATATTCTCTATGCGTATATTGATCCCCGTATCAGAGCCCAATATGATTAGGAGGAATGGATCCGATGTTAGTTCTGAGTAAAAAGAAATTAAACCAAGCAACCCAAGAAATGCTCGAAATTCCTCAAGGGTCATGGGCAGATATCTGGTATGCGTTGAAACGCAATCGTCGAGCAATGGTAGGACTGTCATTTATTATGCTCCTCGTTTTAGTGGCTATTTTCGCTGACTTTGTAGCTCCTTACGGTATGAAGGAACAAAATCTGGCGAATGCCTTGCAGCCGCCCAATGCGACAAACTGGTTGGGAACCGATGATTTAGGCCGTGATGTTTTGAGTCGGCTGATCTACGGGACACGTGTTTCTCTGACGGTAGGGGTGAGTGCAGTTGCTGTAGCATTACTAATAGGTGGGGTATTAGGAATTCTGTCCGGTTACTATAAAGGATGGGTAGACACATTGATTATGCGTTTTTGTGATATTCTACTGTCCATCCCTTCTATTTTACTTGCGATTGCAATTGTGGCTTCTCTTGGAGCAAGTATTCAGAATATGATTCTGGCTATCGGTTTAGCAAATATACCAGTTTTTGCTCGTATTATCAGAGCCGGTGTTATTTCGGTAAAAGAGAAACAATTTATTGAGGCAGGCGAGGCTCTAGGAGCGAATGATGCCGTCATTATTTTCAAACATATTATCCCGAATATCATGTCACCGATTATTGTTCAATCATCAATGGGAATTGCGACTTCCATATTATCAGCGGTCGGCTTAGGCTTTATCGGTTTAGGTTTGGAAGCGTCGATAGCGGAATGGGGAACTATGCTGAATTTCGGACGTGGTTATATCCGTACACACCCTTATCTAACTTTATATCCGGGCTTAGTAATCATGTTTACGATTTTGTCCTTTAACTTATTAGGGGATGGACTTCGGGATGCGATTGATCCCAAGATGAGAGAAAGGTAGTCTGCTAATGAAAACATTAATGAGTATAAAAAACCTACAGAAGTACTTTCCAGTTAAAAAGAAAAACTTTTTTCAGGTTGGAAAAGATTACGTAAAGGCAAACAAAGACATCTCCATTGATATTTTTGAAGGCGAAACGTTGGGAATCGTTGGGGAAAGTGGCTGTGGGAAATCAACATTTGGTCGAACGATTATTCAATTGCAGCGTCAAACTGGAGGATCAACCCTCTATTATGGAGATACTATTGAAAATTTTATGCCTGCATACGTAAAAAAGGTTTATCGTGAACTTCCGAAAACATCGACCAACTATGACCAAGACCTCAACATGATTGAAGAAATGGAACGTCAGCTTGATCATTTAGAAGGTCAGGAAAAAGAAAATCTCTTTGAACAACTGCGTATTAGTAAGATTGATTTTGATACCATATACGGAAATACATTACGCTTAGTGGGTGGTTTGGTCATCTATGAAGACTTGAAAGAGCTTAGTACGATTTTATTAGCTCGCTACGATATTGCTTCGAAAATTGCCGCCTCTAAACGTGACCTAGAGTTTGAAAAACAAAAACAAAAGATGAATGCTGAAGTGGATGAAACTGAAATTGATCGTATCCAGCAATTAATAGACGCTCAACTTGTTGAACTGGAAAAGATTGAAGAAAGAATAGAGGAGATAAAAGAACCACTCAGAGGCAGTCAAAAATTTGAACGCTATGAAAAGTATCGAGATGATGGCATTGATTTAGCTTCCTTGACGAAGGGTGAGACGCGCATCTTGAGGAAAGATTTACAAATCATTTTCCAGGATCCTTATTCTTCCTTGGATCCACGTCTCAATGTCGGTGACATTATAGGTGAGGGGCTATTGATTCATAAGTTCTTTAAGAGTAAAAATGATCCCGGCTATGAAGAATATATTTTGGATATAATGATGAAGTGTGGTCTTGAACCGGAATTTATTTATCGCTATCCACATCAGTTTTCCGGTGGGCAAAGACAAAGAATTGGGATTGCAAGAGCGTTAGCCTTGCAACCAAAGTTTATTGTCTGCGATGAGGCGGTATCGGCTCTTGATGTATCGATTCAATCTCAAATTATCAATTTGTTGCAAGATTTGCGTGAGAAGCATAACCTGACCTATTTGTTCATTACGCATGATTTAGGTGTAGTGAAATATATTTCAGACCGCATTGGTGTGATGTACTTTGGACATTTAGTTGAAGTAGCTTCTGCACATGATATTTTTAATAATCCCAAACATCCTTATACGAAGCAATTGCTGAATGCTATTCCAACAATGGAGGATGACGAGAACAGTTTGTGGGACATTGAAGAGAAATTTGCGGACTTCGACTTTCTTTATTCAAAAGATGGTCAGCATGATCCTGATTGGATTGAAGTGGAGCCGAATCATTTTGTAGCGTGCACGCTTAAAAATCGTGAAGAATATTATGAAACAAGGGAGGAGCAGTTGAATGAGCTTGTTACAAGTTGAGAACCTGCATGCTTACTTTGACACCCGTCGTGGAACAGTTAAGGCAGTAAATGGTGTTAGTTTCTCTTTAGAAGAAGGAAAAACGCTGGGAATCGTCGGAGAGAGCGGCAGCGGGAAAAGTCAAACGGCCATGTCTATCTTGAAGTTGTTTCAAAACAATCAGTATGTCGCGGAAGGAAGTATTACCTTTGAAGGACAAGATATGCTGTCTTTCTCCAAAAAAGAATTACTGAAAGTGCGTGGAAATGATATTTCTATGATATTTCAAGAACCAATGACAAGCCTGAATCCTGTCTTCACGGTCAAACATCAACTGATGGAAGTACTCAAAATTCATCAAAAAATGGATAATAGAGCCGCATTAGAGAGAGCCTATGAGTTACTTGAAGCTGTTAAGATCCCTAATCCGGATCGTGTTGCCAAGCAATATCCTCACCAATTATCCGGTGGAATGAGTCAACGTGTCATGATTGCAATGGCCTTAGCCTGCAACCCGAAACTACTGATTGCGGATGAGCCAACAACTGCACTGGATGTCATCATCCAAGCTGAAATTTTAAGGTTGATGAACGAATTGAAAGAAAAGTTCAATACCAGTATCCTTTTCATTACCCATGATTTAGGAGTAATCAGTAAAATGGCAGATGATGTGATAGTAATGTATGGTGGCAAGGTTGTAGAGAGTGGACCGATTGAGGACATTTTTAAGAATGCACACCATCCTTACACCAAACGATTAATCGCTGCATTTTTACGAACCGATATCAAACAACGAAAAAATGATCAGACCTTAAACTTTTATGCTAGTGAAAATGATCAATTTGATTTTAGAGATTTTCGGGAAAAAGGGATAGCAGATGCGGATTGGATCCAAATCAATGAGAATCACTATGTAGCTGCGACATTAAAATAAGATTTATCGCCTTGTATCTTCCGCCTGATGGACAGATACAAGGCTTGTTTATTCTTTCAGTGAATCGAATCTTAATTTTTTTCACTTCTTTCTGTTGATTAAAATGGTATACTGGAAACAGTGATGAAAGTGTATTCATAAAATGAAAAGAGGTACGTTTATGTATGTAGCAAGTGAAAAACGTTATGACAAGATGACATATCGCCGTGTCGGAAATTCTGGATTAAAATTGCCAGCAGTGTCATTAGGATTATGGCACAATTTCGGTGATGTTGATAATATTGAAAATCAAAGAGCAATTATGCGTGCTGCCTTTGATAATGGGATAACCCATTTCGATTTAGCTAATAACTATGGACCACCAGCTGGTTCAGCTGAGATTAACTTCGGTCGCATCTTCAAAGAAGACTTTATGCCATACCGAGATGAAATCATCATCTCTTCCAAGGCTGGTTACTATATGTGGCCGGGTCCATATGGAGAATGGGGTTCTAAGAAAAGTATTATCGCCAGCTGTGATCAGAGCTTGAAACGGATGGGATTAGATTATGTAGATATTTTCTACCACCACCGTCCAGACCCAAACACACCGATCGAAGAAACAGCACATGCGTTGGATTTACTTGTTAGACAAGGGAAAGCTTTATATATTGGGGTTTCCAATTATTCTCCTGAACAAACTGCTGCAATTTCCAAGTTGTTTAAGGAATTGCGTACACCGTTCATCATTCATCAACCGCGCTATAATATGTTCGACCGTGCGATTGAAAATGGATTAACAGATGTTTTGGAGCAAGAACAATTGGGCGCAATTCCTTATAGTCCATTAGCGCAAGGTTTGTTGACTGATCGCTATTTGAACGGTATTCCTGAAGACTCAAGAGCACACCGCTCAGACAGCCCGTTCCTTTCAGAAGACAGAGTAGAAACTACCATTGGTATCGTGCGCCAATTAAATGAAGTAGCTAAAAAACGCAATCAGTCATTGGCAGAAATGGCATTGGCATGGATCTTGCAACAGCAAGTAGTTGCTAGTGTACTAATCGGTGCTTCTCGTGTCAGCCAATTGGAATCTAATCTGAAGGCACTAGACAATCTTGACTTCACACCAGAAGAGATGGATGAGATTAATCGTATTCTAGAAAGTTCAAACGCTTAAAAAATTCACTACCTAGTGAAGAGTCCATCCTATCGATGGGCTCTTCATTTCATTTCCAGATTGATAACATTGTCTTAAATGGAATAATCTGCTAAAATAATCTCCGCAGAGATAGCAACTATTTCCTTTTTTAAATAACCGAGATTTCTGTTATGATAATAGATGCAGTTTACATATAAGCGAAGTTTTGAAAAAGCAGAGTATTCTGCTTTTTCATTTTTATAAGAAAGGATTTTGAAATGAAAGAGAACTTTTGGCAAGAATTGCCACGGCCGTTTTTTATTTTGGCGCCGATGGAAGATGTGACGGATGTCGTGTTCCGTCACGTAGTGAGTGCAGCAGCAAGACCAGATGTGTTTTTTACTGAATTTACAAATAGCGAAAGTTATTGTCATCCGAATGGAAGAGAGAGTGTGCGTGGCCGCTTAACCTTTACGGAAGATGAACAGCCAATGGTGGCCCACATTTGGGGTGACAAGCCGGAATTCTTTAGAGAAATGAGTATCGGTATGGCGGAAATGGGCTTCAAGGGCATTGACATTAATATGGGTTGTCCAGCACCAAATGTATTTAAGCACGGCAGAGGAGCCGGTTTGATTAAACGTCCCGATGTTGCAGCGGAACTGATTCAAGCTGCTAAAGCTGGAGGACTTCCAGTGAGCGTGAAGACACGTTTGGGTCATGCCGATGTAGAAGAGTGGAAAACGTGGCTGAGACATGTATTGGAACAAGACATTGCGAACTTGTCCATTCACTTGCGTACGAAAGTGGAAATGAGCCAAGTAGATGCACACTGGGAATTAATACCTGAAATCAAACAATTACGCGATGAAATTGCTCCACATACTTTATTAACGATTAATGGAGACATTCCTGATTACCAAAAAGGTATGGAATTGGTTGAGAAGTATGGAGTGGACGGCGTTATGATTGGGCGTGGAATATTCCATAACCCATTTGCTTTTGAAAAGGAAAAGAAAGAGCATAGTCCAAAAGAGCTGCTCGATCTCTTGAGACTTCACTTGGACTTGTTTGATCACTATTCTAATAAAGATTCGCGCATATTCAAGCCACTTCGTCGTTTCTTCAAAATTTACGTCCGTGAATTCCGCGGTGCTAACGATTTGCGAGTTCAGTTGATGGATACCGAAACTACTAATGAAGTTCGCGGCTTACTAGATGAGTTTGAAGCAAAATATTTAACGGAAGAAAAAGTGCAAGGATGAAGAAATTCAAACGAAGCTTAATGGGACTTGTCATTATTGCTGGGGTAGTATTCTTTTTCATCTTGTCAAAAACAGAACTCATTGAAACTTCTACTAATCAATCCTCTGAAGCAGCATTGGTTCAAGATCAATTAGTTGAACTATCAGATTGGACTACGTTGAAGTATGAATACAGTAACGTGATTGTCAGCCGGACGGATAAAAGTCTTTCTTTATTGGGACTCACAGAACTCGAATATGCGGAAGCAATTAAACTAATTGAGTACACCGGTTATCTGAAAGCAGGGACTGACTTAGCGCAACTGGAAGTTATGCTTGATGAAGAATCAGAGACCGTCACTGTGCGTGTGCCAAAATCTCGTGTTTTAGATCATGTTGTGGAAACCGAGAACACCAGAGTGGAAGATATAAAAGGGAATATCTTTTCCGATTATCCATCCCAACTTGTATTTGATGAAATCAATGCGCATAAGAAAGAACTAGAAGCAGAAAAAATCAGTCAAGGGTTTCTAGAAGAAGCCGACGAAAGAGTTGCTGAACTGCTGACTTCATTCCTGAAGTCAAATGGTTTTTCTGAAGTTGAGATTGAATTTTATTAAAATATATAAAATCAAATACGCCTACCCTCACGATTAAGGGTAGGCGTATTTAGGTTATTAATAGATAAACGACATCTTTTCGTGCATAATAACAGTAATGAAAAGGTTTTAAAAATCCAGAATAAAACGGAGGGGCTTTATAGTGAATCAACACAAAAAATCCAGTCTGAAGGTTTTTGCACTTAATTCGAATCGACCATTAGCGGAGAAAGTTGCTGGCTTTTTGGGAGTTGAACTAGGCAAAGCGACTGTATCACGTTTTAGTGATGGAGAAGCCCGCATCGATATCAAGGAAAGTATTCGCGGCGATCATGTCTACCTCATCCAATCTACCTCATTTCCAGCAGACACCCATTTGATGGAGATACTGATTATGATTGATGCATTGAAACGGGCGAGTGCACAAACGGTCAACATTGTGATTCCGTATTACGGCTATGCTCGCCAAGACCGGAAAGCTCGGCCTCGTGAACCCATTACTGCCAAGCTGGTGGCGAACTTATTAGAAACGGCAGGAGCAACACGGGTGATTGCCTTGGATTTACATGCGGCACAAATTCAAGGGTTCTTCGATATTCCTTTGGATCATTTACTTGGTGGATCATTGCTGGCAGATTACTTTATCGAACAGGGATGCAGTGGTGAAGGAACGATTATTGTAGCACCGAATCATAGTGGCGTATCACGAGCACGTAAAATGGCAGAGTACTTAAATGCGCCGATTGCGATTGTAGATAGAAGACGTACTGGGATTGACAACGAAAAAAGGATGAATATTATTGGGGAAGTGGCAGGGAAATCTTGTATTCTAATAGATGATTTGATTGATACTGCGGATACAGTCACCTCTGCTTCAAACGTATTAATGAACCGTGGTGCCAAAGAGGTCTATGTGGCCGCTACGCATGCTGTTTTTTCTGGACCTGCTATTGAACGATTAGAAGACTCTCCAATTAAAAAGGTTATCGTGACGGATTCCATTTATCTGCCTCAAGAAAAACGAATCGATAAGATTGTCCAAGTAACGGTTGCAGAGCTATTAGCAGATGCAATTGAACGTGTGTACAAAAATAAATCAGTCAGTCCACTATTCGAAAAGAAATACGAAGGCCAAATGAAGTGATTTCTCATTGATTTTGCAACAAATTTTGACTGTTTATCGTTCTCTTGTTTACTTCATTTGAAGATTGCAATACAATTAAGGAGTATGGAATATTTAGTCAATTTCTTTTGAAGTGAGAGGCGGTGAAGGAGGTTGCAAGCATTTGTTGAGTCGATGTCGACTGCGAATTTGCTGATGGTGATTGGAATAATAGGAGCCGTCATCACTATTCCAGTCAAAGATTTCATTACGCTAGAGTTCTATGACATTTGTGATGTTTTTATCAGTTTATTTTTGGTTGGCATGATCATGACAAGATTAAGCGTGGAAGCCCAGGAAAATATGCTTCTTTTAGCGGGAATTTTTCTAGTTGTTTCGTTGGTGATTATTCTAATAAAGATTTTTGTTTTTGTTCCTTTTCAAGAAAAAGCAGAGACAAATGCTTTGTTATCAAGAAAAGATTATATCGGTGAGCTGGGAAGGGTGACGGTAGCCATTACGAAGGATGGATTGGGTGAAGTTGTTTTGTACACAGTCTTTGGCAATGTACCGATGACTGCTAAAATCTATCAAGAGCCGAACGAAGAGGAACGTTTGAGAATTGCAACAGGGGAACAAATTCGAGTACGAGATATCCAAGGGTCAATCGTGTTTGTTGCTCCAGAAAAAGAAAAGGCGTTTTTACCCCCGTTGGAGAGTCGTTGGGGGAAATAAAAAAGAAATGTAGGTAAAGAATGAATGGAAAATTATATTATTTGGATTGGCTTAGCAGTAATCGTAATTGTATTTTTAGTAGCAATTATTGGCCGTTACGTAACGGTGTCTCCTGATACTGCATTGATTGTTAGTGGGAGTTTTCTAGGAAAAGGACCAAATGTATTTACAGACAAAGAAAACAATAAAATGAAGATTGTTCGTGGCGGCGGTACGTTCTTGTGGCCTATTTTCCAACAAGGGAAAGGTCTTTCATTGATGTCCAGCAAACTGGAAGTTTCAGCATCTGAAGTGTATACAAGACAAGGTGTACCGATCTCTGCAACGGGAACAGTGATCATAAAAGTGGGTTCTTCTGTAGAAGAAATTGCAACTGCAGCAGAGCAATACTTGGGTAAAGAAACGCATGAGCTGGAAGAAGAAGCGCAAGAAGTTTTAGAAGGCCATTTACGTGCCATTTTGGGTAGCTTAACGGTAGAAGAAATTTACCGTGAACGTGATGAATTTGGTGCGCAAGTACAACAAGTTGCTTCGCAGGACTTGGAGAAAATGGGACTGAAAATTGTTTCCTTTACCATCAAGGATGTAACAGACTCTAATGGATATCTCGAGAGCTTGGGTCGCCCGCAAATTGCCGAAGTGAAGAAAAACGCTGAAATTGCAGAGGCAGAAGCAGAAAAAATAACAATTATTCAAAGAGCAGATGCGAAAATGCAGGCTCGTGAAGCAGAAAATAGACGTGCCGGTGAAATCGCACTCTCTGAAAAAGAAAAACAATTGAAGTTGGCGGAATACAAGCGTGAACAAGATATTCAACAAGCGATTGCCGACAAAGCCTACCAACTTCAAGATGCAGAGCTGCAAAAAGCCTTAGTTGAAAAGCAAAAGGAAATTGAATTAGTAGACCGTAGAAAACAAATTGAGATTGAAACGGAAGAAGTTTTCCTAGCAGCTAAAAAACTGGAAGCTGAAGTTGAGAAATCAGCTGATGCGAAACGGTATGCGGATGTTCAAAGAGCGGAAGCAGAGAAGCAAAAACGTATTTTGGATGCAGAAGCTGCAGCAAAAGAAACGGAACTAAGTGCTCATGCCGAAGCGGAAAGTATTGCCAAGGTCGGAAGAGCGAAAGCCGAAGCAGAGTCCTTGAATATTACAGAAGTAGGTAGAGCAAAAGCGGAAGCTGCTCAAAAACTGGCAGAAGCTTATAAGGAATATGGCCAACAAGCTATGATGCTTGAATTATTAAAGGTGTACCCTGAGATTGTTAAGCATGCAGCTGCACCAATCAGTAATATTGATAAGATTACGATTATTGATGGCGGCGAAGGAAATGGCGTATCACAAGTGAGTGGTTATACAACCAAGACCTTAGCGGGTATTCAAGAAAGTTTGAAAGAGACATTGGGATTGGATATGTCTGAGTTGATTAACAGCTACGTTGGAAATAGCAACGTAGGTTCAAAACTATCCACACTTAATGAAACGTTGGAATCTACTCCTCATATTAGACCTATCAAGGTGGAAGAGGCAACGACAGAACCTGTGGCTGCTGTAGATCAAGCAGGAAAAGAATAATGAATCGAGCCGAAGAACCTAACCGTTCTTCGGTTTTTTTGTCAGCGTATTATTAGGAAAAAGGCAGACACTTCCTTAAAATGGAACTAATGAAAGAAAATTCCGTTTTAGAGAGGAAGGAAATTATGTCAAATCAAAAAGCTAGCGGTTTATTTGTGTTATTTGGTGGAACCGGTGATTTAGCAGAAGGGGCGCTGTTACCTGCCTTTCATAAGCTCTACCGACAAGGTAAACTTTCTGAACATTTTGCATTGGTCGCAGCATCAAGAAGCGAAATGTCAAATGAAGAGTACCGAGACTTAGCTCGTGAAGCGGTCGAGAATACCGATACAGAAGATTCACTTGCGGATGATTTTTTCCAACATCTCTTCTATCAAGCAACCGATAATACAGAGTTGGAAGACTTTGAACAGTTATCTGAAGCCATCCAGAAAGCGGCGAAAGAATTCGAGGTAACCGATTCCTTTGTTTACTATTACTCGATCCCGCCGAGTGTGTTTGATGAAACGACAACCAACTTGAAAGAATCTGGTATTCTGGATTTGGAAGGGAATCATCGGGTTGTAGTGGAGAAGCCATTTGGTGAAGACTCCGAATCTGCCGAAGAATATTACGGATTGTTGAAGAATGCCTTTAATGAAGATGAAATTTATTTAGTTGATCATTATCTTGGAATAAATGCCGTCCAAAAGATGATGTCGCTACGTTATTATAACCCGGCATTAGATGGCATTTGGAATAATGACTACATTGAACACGTGCAAATTTCACTTCCTGAAAACTTTTCTATTGGAACACGAGGAGCCTTTTATGATGAAAATGGCGCTTTACTCGATATGTTCCAGAACCATCTGCTGCAAATTCTATCGACAGTAGCCATGGACGTGCCCGATGAGTTAACAGCAGAGAAACTAAACAAACAAAAACTCTCTCTCCTAAAAAATATCACTTCATTTACCAAAGACGAAGTGGAGCAGAAAGTTGTTCGTGGCCAATATAAGGGTTACAGAGAGGAAGAAGAGGTAGAAAAAGATAGTCTAACTGAAACCTACGTTGCTATTGAGGTCTCAATAGACTCTGAACGTTGGCGGGGTGTTCCATTTTACGTGCGTACTGGAAAGTGTCTAGAAGAAAACCACAATACCGTGGATGTAATATTGAGGTCTCGAGAAAACACAACATTTACTGAACCAAATCGGATCACCTTTTCTATTCAACCTGAAACAGGAATTTCAATGATCTTGAACCAAGCAGACTCTGCACAAACGAAACCCGTAGCGCTTCATCCAGAAGCAGGGACTTCAGAAGAAGTGGACCTTCCTGAAGCCTATGAAACCATTTTGTATGATGTTCTGCAAGGAGACCGTATGCATTTCACTACCTATGCTCAAGTTAAAGAACAGTGGCGCATTACTGATTCGATTCGGAGCAGCTGGAAAGAATTATCGGATCCAGATTTCCCTAACTACGAAAAGGGAGAAGTGGGACCGAAAGAAGCAGAAGAATTGCTTTCTAAAAGTGGATACAAATGGTTATACCGCACTTAATTTTTTGCGGTTCCTGTAATCTCTCATTACCATAAATGAACAAAAAGAAAAAGACTGAAACCAGTCTTTTTCTTTTTTAGATTAACTGAAAGTAATACATCACATAAGTTACAATCGAGAGAATCATCGCTAAAATATTATTCAAAATATGAACTAAAATAGCGTCTTTGATTGCCATACGACGACGGTAGGCAAAGAAGAATGTAATTCCCATAATGAAATACATCGAAAAAGTAATGATGTTATCCATACCATGCAACAGAGAAAATACAGTAGAGGTGATGATAGCAGGTAACCACTTCGCTCTTTCAGAAAATAAAAGATGAGTAAAAATTCCACGAAAAACCAATTCTTCTAAGATCGGTGCAAAAATACCAATGGTCAGATTAAATAGAAGAAAGTATATGGGAAAGACGCTTAAGGGATTTCCCGATTGAAGAGCAGCATCATTTGAAGACATCACGTTCCCATAAATTTGTTGGTTCAGTGTGGTTCCGACAATGGCTACGATTCGTAAAAATAGAAAAAGTCCAATCGCAATCCCGATGTCTTTTCCACCCATTTTTGGCATTGGATCCGGAAAAAGTCTTAAATAATAACGCCAAATCCATCTAATTGAGAAAAACGTGAAAAGAATCCATAACCCGGCAAGGATCCAACGTAAGAATACAGGCGTTATCTCTTGAGTAAGGTTAAGGGCGAAACTAAAATTGAGCGGTAAAATCGCCCAGATAATAAAACCGACTACTTTCAAACAATTAAAGATATATTGCTTGGGTGTTAAGCCAGATCGTGTTTCCATTTCATCACTCCATTCTTTATCTTCAATATAGCAAAAGGTGTGAAAGAAACAAAGTAAGAACCATGTGTTTTCGAAAAATCACCTGATTCGGAATGACTACTTTTAATCGAACAGCTTATGGAAGGTTACAACGTCTTCTTCAAATTGTTCTACCGAATTGTCTTTCATGAATTCCAACAAGAAAAAGTGAGGATGAGAAGAATGGGTTTGAATTTGTTGGATATAGTCTCGCCATTCTGCTTGTCCTTCTGCTAATGGGTAGCGATTGAAGTCGCGATCCCACTGAAATACGTGGACATTACTAATAAAGTCACTCAATTCTATGATTTGATTGAGTCGTTCTACTTGGGAAGTATACGCCAAGGGTTGCCAATAAAGAAAGAGATTAGGCTCATCGATTTCTTTCATTAGCCGCAAGGCACTTTCCGTAGTGTCGGTATAGGTGCCTTGATGGAATTCGATATGGAGGGAAACATCATGAGCTTGAGCCATCATAGCAGCTGTTTTTATATCATGGACGACTGCCGCAAATTCTTCTTCATCAATTACTCCGATTTCTTTTTTGAAGTCCATTTTCTTGGCCCAAATACGTATGGAAGTAGTACCAAGAGCGATTGCTGTTTCTAAAAATGGTTCAAAGGACAACCCTTGGCCGGCATAATAGTAAGACCCGTAAGAAGAAACCAACAAGCCTGCTTGGCGAGTCAACACGCCTATTTTCTTAGCATTCTCTAAATCATTAATCGGGACATGGATGTCGCCGCCCCATTCGATTGCATGGAGACCACCTTTTTGAGCCAGTTTAATAATCTCTTCCGGTGACTTTTTTCGAAAGGTAACCGAACAGATTCCTATATTCTTCATTGATATCCTCCTTAAGCCATGCGATTGAAGTCCGCTTCAGTGATTTGGTAGTGCAGTTTCTCCCCGTTCAAATATCGCTTCAGTTCCATGTGCATATAATTTCCTAATCGTTGACGCTCCTTGCCAACACTCCCTGCCAGATGCGGTGTAAGGAATACATTCTCCATTGTATAAAGAGGGGAGTCAGGCTGTGGCGGTTCCGGTGCGGTTACATCTAAGAGTGCAGTTAAATCCAGTCTGTTTTGTAATGCCAGAATCATCTCTTGTTCACGAACAATCTCGCCGCGAGCAGTATTGATGAAGGTTGCTTGTTCTTTCATTAATTCAAAATGTTTGCCCGTAATCATACCGATTGTTTCTGGTAGGCGTGGGGCATGGAGGGACACCACATCGGAAATCTGAAAAATTTCATCCAACGAACATAATTTTACACCAATTTCCTCAGCTTTTTCTTCTGTCACGAAAGGATCATATAGAGCGATATCTACTTGGAAGTTTTTCAAGTGTTCGATGACCATTTTTCCAATCGCGCTGAAAGAAATAATTCCTACTGTCGAATTATAAACTCCTGGGATCTCGTAGCGAATTCCGTTCGTGAAGTGCTTCTCCTCCTTTACTTTTCTTGATAGATACCAACTATTCTTAAGCGACATTAAAATCTGTGCCAAGGTAAATTCAGCGACAGGGATACCGTTGGGCACATTTGCGGTCGTAACAGTAATGCCACGGCGCCAGACTTCGTCATCGGTAAAAATATGTTTCATCGTACCAGCCGCATAGAAAATCGCTTTTAGATTAGGCGCTCGGTCTAGAAATTCCTTATCCATTTTTGGGGCACCAATTCCAGAAAAAATAATATCTGCTTGTTCGATTAACTCCCAATGTTCGTGGTAATTTTCTTTTGTTAGAAAAGGTTCTAGTACGTCAACTTGTTTACTGATTTCTGTTCGGACCTCTGGCGTATAATCACGGTCAATGAGTTGATCCGACATAATGAATAAACTTTTCATCATCTTTTCATCTCTCCTTATGTATTGATTGATTTCCTATATTCGATTATAGACGATTTTAGAATTTATTGCTGAAGCTAGATTCTGTATTCGTTTTTCCTGCTCCTTTGGTATACTAGAATTAAATAAAGAAAAGTAGGTGCCAAGATGAAAAAGTACCTGAATGGTATGCTATCCGTCAATAGGACAGTGAAATATTTTAACAGTTTTATAGACTGCCTCCCTGTTATGGAGGCAGTTT
>NZ_JARBEA010000038.1 GCF_028863945.1 Jeotgalibaca caeni
AATGGCTCTCGCCACCCCAAAAGGGATCTGCGAGAGCTATTTCTTTATTCATTTTTCTGGTTTTGTCCCAGCCTCTTTTTCTTTTACGACTCTTTCCCTATTCTCATGTTTATCATGTGATTATGATTCCTTTCCGATTATATAAAGTGTTATAGTTACTGTGCAGGATGTCTATAAAAGAGGGATAAATATGGAGACAAACCGAGCACTGTTTTCCTGGTCTAAGAACCAGTTGGAGTACCCCGAAAAAACCATGGAATTTTTGGAAAAAGGAAAAGTAACGACCATTTTCCAACATATTACGCAACAAGATTCCGCTTCATCCCTTCGCTCGTTTATAGCGGTAGCGGAAGAAGCAGAAAAACAAGTCTACTTTTTAATGGGCGATCCGACATGGACATTTGAGTTGGATCCTTTACTGCAAATGATTCAAATAGCAGAAATCCATCAACCACAGGGGATTGTCATTGATGTAGAGCCTTATCTCCTGGATGAATTTCAAACCAATCCGCAAGAAGTCATGGACGCCTTCGTCACCAATATGAAAAAAGCGTATCAAGCGACGGAACTAGAAGTGATTTTATGTGTGCCTTATTTTTATGACTTGATGGGTTTTTCTAAAGAGTTGGAGCAGCTTATTGCTGAAGCGGCCGATGCTGTTGCGGTCATGAATTATTACCGCGGCAAAGAATCTGAGCATCTGCAAACAGAGGCTCTCTTATGCGCCAACTATGATAAGCCTATTTATACGATTTATGAATTGCAGCCGCCGGGTATTCATGGCATTACACCTCGGAATACGTATTATCAGGTAGGATTACGTGCAGCAGTAAGGCAATTCGAGGAGCTACGAAATAATTTTCCCAATCAAGAAATCCATGTATCATTTCACGAATACAATTCCTATAAGAAGTTGTTTGAAAGAGAGGCATTATGAAGAAAAAGAATTCTATGATTTTCCTCGGCATGATTGCGATCCTAGTGGTTGCCGTTTTATTTTACCGCACCCAATTTGCGGAACCGAAAGAACCTTACTATGCTCGGGTCACCGATGAAGCATATGAAGTACTGATTGACGGCGAATGGCAAGCGGTACCGATTAAAGGAGTGAACATGGGAATTGCCAAACCTGGCTACTTCCCAGGCGAATCGGCCATTACGGAAGAAGAATATAGTCGTTGGTTTGAGATGATTGGCGAAATGAATGCCAATAATATTCGAGTGTACACGTTACATCCACCTGAGTTTTATCAGGCTTTTAAGAAATACAACGATACGCATGAGGAAAAAATCTATTTATTCCATGGTGTCTGGGTTAATGAAGAAATGTTAATTGAAGCGCAAGATGCATACGATGAAGAGACACTGGCTGACTTTCAAGAAGAAATTCAGCACGTTGTGGCAGCGATTCATGGAGATATTACCGTCCCCGAGCGAGTAGGGCACAGTCATGGAAAGTATAAAGCTGATATTTCGCAGTATGTGATTGGCTGGATGGTTGGAATTGAGTGGGATCCCCATGTAGTCGTAAGCACCAACGAGTTGCATCAAGGAATAGGTGAATACCAAGGTACTTTATTCGAAACGAAAGATGCATCGCCGTTTGAGCATTGGCTGGCCGAACAGATGGATTATATTTCCACTTATGAAAAGGAAAACTACGATGTCATCCGACCAACTAGTTTTACGAACTGGGTGACGACCGACTTATTAACCCATCCATCAGACACTTCGGGGAAAGAAGATTTGGTCAGTGTCGACCCGAACCACATTTATCCGGTAAATGAAATGGAAGAAGTAGGGGAATTCGCTTCCTACCATGTGTATCCGTACTACCCGGAATATTTGATTTATGATCAGAAATATCAGGACGTTCTCGATCACCGCGGAGAAGAAAATCAGTATGCTTCGTATTTGAAAGAGCTAAAAGAGCAGCACCGGATGCCGATTATTGTTGCGGAATTCGGTGTCCCAAGTTCAAGAGGACGGACTCATACGGGACCAAACGGCAAGCACCAAGGGTTTATCAGCGAAGAAGAACAAGGCGAAGTGACTAGTGATCTATTCGAAGACATCATGGAAGCTGGCTATCTAGGCGGCATCGTCTTTTCTTGGCAAGATGAATGGTTCAAGCGGACTTGGAATACGATGGACTATGATAATCCCGACCGGCGTCCATATTGGTCCAATGCGCAAACCAGTGAGCAGCAGTTCGGAATCTTGAGCTTTGATACGCACAAAATACAAGTGGACGGTGAAACAGCTGATTGGGAAGAGCATGAACCCATCTATACAGCCAAAGAAGGACCCTTGAACGAGATGTATATCGATCACGACGAGCGCTATCTCTATCTGCGGTTGGATTATGATGCGGGTGAAGAAGGCTATCCGGTCTTTCTCTTTGATACCATCCAAGATCAAGGAAATCACACCATAGCTGGATTAAACGGTTCAACTTTCACTAATGGGATTGATTTTATTGCTAATATGCATCCCGACGAGTCGCGCCTCTTGATTGATGCGTATTATGATTTTTACAATTATCAATACGGCATGATGCTCGATTTTATTGAAGCGGACCCGGCGAACCCGGTTAAAAATAGCGGCCAGTTTAGACCCCTTTATTACGTTTTGAACCGAGCTATCGAACTTGCGGACACGAATGAGACCATTCCTTATGAAGACTATGAAACAGGAAAACTGTTGCCTGGGAACGGCAATCCAGCTGCCGACGACTACAACTCTTTGGCCGACTATGCGCAAACCGAAGCAGGGGTTCTAGAATTACGGATTCCATGGCTGTTATTGCAATTTCGTGATCCTTCCCAAAAAGAAGTGATGGGAGATCTTGTGGAAGAAGGCGCAACGGCTTCTCAATTCATTGATGCTTTGTCGGTCGGCGTTCTTTTTCTGGATGACAAGGAAGAAGTAATCACTTCTTTCCCAGCACAGAAGAACCAGAAAATACCAACGTTACATCCCTATACGTGGGAAAAGTGGGACATTCCTCCATCAGAGGAGCGCCTGAAAGATTCTTATGATCTCTTGAAAGAAACGTTTGACGCCTATTAATTGGAAGGAGGAGAAAAGATGGTTGCACATTTATTGTGGGGTTATATTATTGTCAGTGCAGGAGTCATCCTCTATGTAGCAGGATTTGCCATCTCTTTGGGGTTTCAAACGAGACGGAAAGAAGCCAACCGAGACCGAATCAAGCAAATGATTCAAGAGGACCGTGTACCGCCTAAGCTGCATCAAACATTCCAGCTTGTCTGCTTTGATGAAGCTCTCAAAGACTTGCAAACAGAAGGGGAGTTGAGTCCTCACTACTTACCAAGAGTAGAAGGAACATTCACCTCTTTGGTGGACCGATATAAAGGAAAGACAACAGAGGAACGAGCATATTTTGCACAAGTAGTTACCCGGTATACGGGTTCGTTTTCAAAAAGAGAGCTGTATCAATCGTTGTTAACTTTTTTAGAAAAACCGAATATGTATGTCACCGAAAATGTGCTGCAGGCCTTGTACTTGCACGGTGATGTCACCTTGATTCAAATCGCTTATCAAAAATTATCAGATGCTCGACGTTTCCATCATCCCAAGCTCATTGCGGATGGATTAGCGACCGTATCAAGTGACCAGGAAGAACTCGCTCAAAAAATGTGGAAAGACGCCACTTCCTATCAACCGTCCATCCAACTTGGGATTGTCAGTTTCATTGCTCGAGCCAGTTCCTCTTTTCAAGAAACATTTCTTCAGTTCTTGCAGAGCGAAGAAGGAAGTTTGGATATGCGATTGGAGATGATGCGGTATTTCCGCAAGTATCCGTATGAGCCAGCTTACCCATATTTAATGGAATTATTGAATCCAGATAATGGGTTGGCGGCTGAATACCGGATTGTCGCAGCAAGTGTACTCAGCGCTTATCCGAAGCCAAGCACAATTGCAGCACTGAAACAGGCGATGAAAGACAGAGAATGGTATGTCCGGGTCAATGCCAGCCAAACCTTGAACGATTTAAACGTACCAGTAGAAGAGCTAACAAGTATTGTCACCGGGGATGACCGCTATGCAAGTGAAATGGCGGCATACCGCCTCATGGAAAGGAGTGCTGAACCGAATGTTAACTGAATTTGTCATTCCGCTCCTGAGAATAAGTTCCTACTTTTTTATCGGGTATGTCATTGTTTATACAACGTTTCTATTTATTTCCGTTATTTTTAGTTTCCTTGAACTAACTCGCAAGTATAAAATGAAGGGCTTCGGGATTCAATTGAAACATGCTTTTTATTATCCGGTATCGATTGTTGTCGCTGCCTACAATGAAGAAGTCACGATTCTATCGACCATCAATAGTTTGGTGAAGTTGGACTATCGTTTGTACGAAGTGGTGGTAGTGGATGACGGTTCAAAAGACGCCACCGCTGCCAAAATGATCGAAACCTATCAATTGAAAAAAGTATCAAAGCCCGTCCAAATCAAAATTAACACCCAAAAAATGTTTGAGATTTATGAAGGACAAGTGGAAAATGTCAAAGTAACCCTAGTCCGCAAAGAAAATGGCGGAAAGGGAGATGCGTTGAATGCCGGTATTAATGTGGCAAGTTTCCCGTATTTTGTTACGATTGACGCCGACTCCATGTTGCAAAAGGATGCCTTGGAAAAAGCGATGCAACCTGTTCTCCGCGACGAAACAACCATCGCGGTAGGAGGCCTGATTCGCATTTCCCAAACCGCTCGCTTCAAAGACGGCAAGGCGATTTCGTACGAGCTTCCTTGGAATCCCGTCATCAGTATGCAAGCAGTGGAATATGAACGCTCCTTCCTGGCTTCCCGTGTATTCATGAACCAATTTAACAACAACCTGATCATCTCTGGCGCGTTCGGCTTGTTCAAAAAGTCAGCCGTAATTGCAGTGGGGGGCTATAACCCAAAAACTCTGGGCGAAGATATGGACTTAGTGATGCGAATGATTATGCACTTCACCAAGAATAAGAGTCCATTCCGAATCGAATACGAACCATCTGCTGTTTGTTGGAGTCAAGCTCCCCATCAGTTTTCCGATTTGCGTAAGCAACGAAAACGTTGGTATCTGGGACTGTTCCAATCTCTCAAAGAGTACCGTTTGATGGGCAGTGGCTTCAAACGAGGATTCCGTTTCCTGTGGTCCTACTATTATTACTTTTTCTTCGAACTGCTCGCGCCGTTTATCGAATTAGTAGGCATCTTCACGATTCTGTTGTCGCTATACTTAGACTTACTGTTCGTGCCGTACGTGGTTTGGCTATTTTTGCTATACTTACTCTTTAACTTTACCGTTACCTTGACCTCCTTCGTTCTGCGTATTTATATCCAAGACTCAAAGGATCGCATGCAGAACATTTGGCGCGCCATCGTGATGATTCTGCTGGAGACGTTCTTTTACCGCTACGCATTATCTTATATCCGGGTCACTGCCTTTATCGGCTACCGACGCAACAAACATTCATGGGGGAAAATTACCCGTACCGAACAGACGATTGAAGAAGAGAAATAGAGAGAATTCATGCACATTTTAGCTGCAGGAGTTCTTTTTTTGTTTTTGACACATCTATGTTAAAATGAAAACGTATACTAAATGTTTTTTGTTTCAAAATGTTTGTATAGCAGAATGAATCAATATAGAGGGGGAAATCCGTATGAAAAGAAAAGGAATCATTACATCACTTATTTTGGGAAGTTTTTTGATTTTATCAGCTTGTTCCAGTGCTGACAGTGAGACGGATCAAGTAACTTTGTATGTCTCTGGTGATGTATCAGAAGGAAGCGCCTATACGAAAATGGCGGAGAAGTATGAAGAAGAAACTGGAATTCATGTAGAAGTAACGGACATCCCTTATGCAGATTTAACTACTAAAATCTCTACTGCGGTACAGTCCGATGATGCTCCTGATGTAGCTCGTGTATCTGGGGTAGTTCCCGACTGGGCCGAATATTTGATGGATTTATCATCCGTTGCAGAAGAAGCAAACACAATTGAATCGATGACCATAAAAAATGAAGAAGGAATTGTGAAGGCTTTACCGACAGATATTACAGCAGTAGGCATGTTTATTAATACAGATTTGTTTGATCAAGCAGGAGTATCTTACCCAACTTCTGAAGAAGACATTTGGACCTGGGACGAATTTATAGCAAGTGTAGAAGAAGTAAAAACAAATACCGACGCTCGATTTGGCATGGTGATGGATGGTTCTGATCACCGTTTGCGCGCGTTTACCTATCAGTTCGGCGGAAAGGACTTCTTCCTAAACGAAGATGAGACTTCCTACATGACCGATGAGAATACCATCAAAGCGATTGAACGATTCTATGAACTGAATAATAATGGTTTCATGCCGAAGTCGGTTTGGACTGCCGGTGAAGATGCCGCGTCCATGTTTAAGAGCGGACAAATTCCTGCCTATATGTCAGGCAGTTGGCAAATTAAAGACTTCTCTGAAAATATTGATTTTAATTGGCAGGCCGTCTATATGCCGTATCAAGAAGTCCGGGCGACCAACATGGGTGGAAACTTCCTCGTTGGTTTTGAGAACGGCGCAAATCCGGAAGGAGGCAGAGCTTTCATCGAGTGGCTCTACCAACCAGAAAATTATACTCAACTTGCGACTTACGCCGGATACTTACCAGCATTAGAAGACATCGAAGTCACTTATGAAGGCGGTCAGGAAGCATATGACATTTATATTCAAGAAATCGCTGCAGCCGATGAAATATCTGGAAAACAAACGTCAGACCAAGTAACCAAAACAATGCGTGGTTTTACCGGGTTAACAGGTAGTTACCGGGACTCTGTCGTGCAGTATTTGAATGACGAAATTGATTTGGAAACGGTGATTGAAAATACAATCAAAGATTATAACGATGGGTATTTAGAAGAATAACAAAATTTTATCTCATTAGGCGTTTTATTCCAGCGCCTAATGAGGTTTTAGATTTGTAGGGAGGAAAAATATGCTCACAAAACTTAAGAAAAATAAATGGCCGCTAGTATTTACGGGAACGAATATCGTGTTGTTTGTTTTATTTTTTTTCCTGCCAGCCATACTAGGGTTTTATTATTCATTAACAGATTACAAGGGCTTTGCCAGCCCAAACTTTATCGGCTTTGAAAACTATACCGAATTATTTCAAGATGCCAGCTTTTATAAGGCTTTATTTCGAACCTTCCGTTACGCCATCACGCTGGTCCCTTTGATATATGTCGTTTCCTTAAGCATCGCGCTTTTACTGAATAGTAAATATGCAAAAGGAAAAGTATTAGGAAAGATTATCATTTTCTTACCTTGGACAATTTCAGGGATTATTGCTGGGGTCATCTGGAAATGGCTGTTCGGCGAACATTTTGGCTTTATCAATTATATATTAACAGTAGCTGGTGGTGAACCAGTTGCTTGGGCCACTGGGGCGAATGCTTCTTTTGCAGTAATTATCATGGCTGCACTATGGGGCGGGACAGCTTTTAACATGCTGCAATTTACAACGGCCTTGAAAAATATTCCTGCCTCACTATATGAAGCTGCCGATATGGACGGAGCCAGCAGTACGCAGAAGTTTTGGAATATCACGTTGCCTGCCATTAAACCGACTTCCTTTATGGTCATTTTATTGGCTTCGATTGGAGCCATGAAGGAATTTGCCCTCGTACAATCGTTGACGAATGGTGGACCTGGAACAGCCAATGTGTTTATTGTTCAATACATTTATCAGACTGGTTTCGAGAAGAGCCGCGTCGGATATGCCAGTGCCGCCTCCATGGTTCTTTTTGTCATTCTCCTGATATTTGGCTTGATTCAGATGAGAATAGGAGGACGACGAGATGCGTGAAAAAACATACTCCATTTCCAAATTGCATGACAAGACTGCAACGGTTTTGCTAACGACCGCACTGATTATCGTTGGATTATTATATCTATTCCCATTGCTATGGTTTGTTCTCAGCTCGTTCAAGCCGGGATCAGAGTTATTTACTTATCCCTTAAACATATTACCGGAAAAACCAACGTTCACCAGTTATCTGGATGCTTGGAATAGTTTGGAGTTCCCAAGATTATTTGCCAACACCTTGGTATCTGCTGTTACGACAACGATATTAACAATATTTGCGAGTGCTACTTGCGGATACGCATTTGCAAAGTATGACCAAAAGTGGCTGAACTTTTTCTTCATTTGTATCATTGCTACAACCATGCTGCCTACCGAAGTTATCATGAATCCAGTATTCATTATTATTCGAAACTTAGGGCTCTATGACAGTTTGGCTGGTATCATTATTCCGTCCATCAATACCGCCACAGGAATCTTCATGTTCCGCACCTTTTTCGTCTCCGTGCCGGACGATTTAATCGAGTCAGCTCGAATTGATGGCGCATCAGATGGCCGAATATTCTTTACAATCATGCTCCCAATCGCCAAGCCAGTGATTTTAACTCTGGGTATATTTTCTTTCCAGTGGCGCTGGAACGATTACATTTGGCCGCTGATTGTATTGAATGATCCGAAAAACTATACTTTGCAAGTTGCCTTAAGAGGATTGGTTGGTGCGGAGAATATTAATTGGACGATATTGATTGCTGCTTCTGTCGTGTCCATTATTCCTCTGTTACTCGTTTTTATTGTGTTCCAACGCTATGTGACTGATGCAGAGACGACATCAGGGTTGAAAGGATGAGAAATGGGTAGCTCAGCAGAAAATAAATCCTGAGCTACCCATTTTTTTATGAAAGTGGGTAGCTCAGAAAAAAATTTGTTCCCAACTACCCAGTTTGCCGTAAAAGTGGGTAGTTGGGAGATTTTTTTCTGCTGAACTACCCATTCTGAGTGGGGTTTTTAGAAGAAGGTATGCTATTCTGTATGCAACATGACTGATGAGGGGGACATACGATGAAATGGGCCATATTAGGAGCGGGAAACATCGCCAATTCATTTGCGCGGTCTTTTCAAAATGAACAAGCAGAACTGTACGCAGTTGCATCGCGGTCACTTGAGAAAGCAGAAGAGTTTGCCGGTAAATATGCCATTCCTGTGAGCTACGGCAGCTATGAAGAAATGTTGGCGGATGAGGCGATCGATGCCGTCTATATCGCGACACCGCACAGCCATCACTACCAACAAATCAAGCTCTGCCTCGAAGCAGGCAAGCACGTTTTTTGCGAAAAAGTTATGGTTACCAGCATGAAACAGTTGGACGAAGTAGTCGAATTAGCTCGAACAAAAAAATTGTACCTTGCCGAAGCGATGACCATTTTCCATGTACCTTTGTACCCAAAATTGAAACGATGGATCAAGGAAAACAATGTAGGAAAAGTAAAGATGATTCATGCTCCATATGGCGCCTACAAACCAGCGGACTCCCCTATGTATTTTTATCAGAAGGAGTTGGCGGGCGGAGCACTTTTTGATATCGGTACGTATGCATTGACCTTTGCGCTGGAATTTATGAGCAGCCCTCCGAGCGATATCGTTACATTAGGGAACTTGCATGAGTCAGGCGTCGATGAGTCGTCCGTAATTGTGTTGCGCAACCAAGAACAGGAACTAGCGACTGTTGAACTTTCCTTTGCCACGAACCTCCCACACGTGGGCGTTGTTGCCTTTGAAAAAGGGCACCTGGAAATTCCGAATTATCCTCGTGCGAAACGAGCAGTATTCAAAAATCTGGAAGGCGAAGAAACGATTATCGAAGTCGATGACGAAGAGCACGCATTTACACATGAAATCAATCATTTTACCAAAATGGTATTGGCGAAAGCTGAGAATCCAACCCTTACTAAAACAAAGCGTGTGATGGAAGTGATGGATGTTGTTCGCCGGGAGTGGGGATTGGTTTATCCGTTTGATTAGCGGCTATATAGGAAATGGAGAGGCGAAGGAAACTTCGTCTTCTTTATATACAAAGAGATTTGCGCAAAATATAATTGGCAGTCTAGTTATAACATGTTATAATAAGGTTAATAAAACCCTTAGGAGGGCACCATCATGGGACAAATGAAGGTAAGGAAAATTGGGAATTCAGTAGGTGCAATTTTTCCGAAAGAATGGGAGCTGAAAGAAGGCGACTTGCTAGAATATCATAAAGAAGGCAATAAAATCATCTTGGATACAAAAGATACGGCGCGGAAACATGATCGAATGCTAATTGAAGAAAGCTTTGCTGATTTTGAAAAAAATAACACCGTGACTGAAGCAGAGATGAATAAAGAATTCGGTAAGTATGGTTGGGGAAAATAAATGGTGAAATATACAGTCGAATACTCGGAAAGCTTTCGAACTAGTTTAGTTCAAACGATTAAGGAATGGGAAACAGAACTATTCATACCGGAAAACCAAGTGAATCAATTTGTGCAAGCTATTTATAAATCAATCGAATTAATAAAGATTTTTCCTGAAATGAACGAGGAAGTCTCGCTTGTATATGGTTTTAGGGAACCGACTTATCGAATCTTAATTGGGAAGAGTTATGCTATTTTTTATCGAATTAATAAAAATGAGAACAAAATTCTGATTGGTAATTTATATAAACAGAAGCAAATGAAATTGCAATTTTAAGTTTTAGCAATCCCCACTTGACCCCAAAGGAGCACGATCTATGAAAGCACTAATCATCTACGCCCACCCAAGAAAAGAAAGCTTCTCCTACGCATTACTGACCCGTGTCACTGCAGCCCTTGAGAAGAAAAATTATGAAGTAGAAGTTCGAGACTTATATGCAATGAACTTTAACCCCATATTAAATGAATCTGATATGATTTATACAAAGAACCAAGAATTTGTTCGTGAAAACAGTGAATATCCGGAAGACGTGAAGGTAGAACAAAAGCTCATTGAAGAAAGTGAGTTACTCATTTATTTGTTCCCGATTTGGTGGAATGGTATGCCAGCAATCATGAAAGGGTATATTGACCGTGTATTCCAACATGGGTTTGCATATAGTTTCACTTCAGAGGATCCGAAGCAACGTTTTGCTGGAAAGAGAGCCCTGTTTTTGACGCCAACTGGCCAACCGCAAAGCGATGATGGAGAGGACACGAAAATCACCAAGGCCATCAAGACGTTGACCTCTGAATGGTTGTTCAATAGTATTGATGTTGAAATCATCGACCACGTTTTTTATGGCAGAGTTCCTTATCTTTCAAGGGAAGAGTTGGAGAAGTATTTAGTTGAAACAGAAGAACTGATAAATGAAAAAGTTTAGGTTAGGAAATAGATTTTTAATGAAAATAAACGATTCAAAATGAAGCTAATCGATAGAGCAATTATAAATAAAATATAAACGATTTAGCGCTTTTGATTTGTGCAAGAGCGCTATATAGTCTAAAAGAAATTCTATTCGAACCAATAAGTAACTCCCTCAATGATTCTCATTAAAGCCCAGCTCGTAACCTCGCACCCCGTGCCAGGGTTACGAGCTGATTCCTTTCTCCCCCGCGGAAACAATTCAATCTTCTCATCAATCCGCAATCCCTTTATAATGAAGATAGAACAGAGGTGAACGACATGTTTTTAAATCAACGTTCGATTGCTATTTTGAAACGGTTGATTCAATTTCCGAATGATACCTTTGAAATAGAAGAATTGGCAAGTCATTTTGAGGTCAGTGAGCGAACGATTCGGAATGATCTGGAATCGATCGACTTCTATTTGAAAACAAAGAAACTTCCACGTGTAAGGAAAGAGATGAAAATTCAGATTTCGCTGGATAACAGCGAGCTGACGAAGGAAGACAAAATCTCGTTACTCCATGAAGTTGAAAGGTCCGACCAAACACTTACGGCATCAGAGAGGAAAGACTGGATTTTCATTGAATCTCTGCTGCAAATGACGACCATCGATATTCAGTACTTGATGGATTTGTTGCAGGTGAGTCGAAGTACGGTTATTTCTGACATCAGGGTACTGAAGGAAGAACTTCTTGAGAAGAGCATCAACCTCGAGTACAAACCGCAACAGGGATACCACTTAACCGGTAATGAATGGTTGATTCGCCGGGAAGGAATCAGTATTCTCAGCAGCCAAAACTTCCTAACGCATTATTTGGAAGAGCGGATTCTAGAAAAAGACTGGCTGAGGTTTTCGGAGGAAGACTTCAAATTTGTGGGAGACGTTATTTCTGACATCGAGAAGAAGCTCAAGAAAATCTATTCAGACAATGCGTATCGCAATTTGACGAATGGCGTTCTTCTATCGATAAGCAGGATGCAGGAAGGGCGTTTCTTGGAACCCGTTAAGGAAACCGACGCTTTGAAAAATAAAGAATACACCTTGTTAACAGAGAAGGCTCATAAGCTGGAGGATTGTTTCCAGATTAACGTACCTGATCAAGAGGTGTGGTTTCTGGTCAATCTGTTTATTGAAGGAAACCTGATTAAATCCGAACACTTTCTGGATGAAAATTGGGTAGAACTCTACTTGTTTACAAATCGTTTTATCGAGGAAATGAGTCGTCAATTGGCGGTTCCCTTGCATCAAGACCAAGATTTGTTTACAGCCTTAGTTTTGCATCTTGGTCCAGCCTTGAATCGGATGGAGAATGAAGTGTTTTTGAAAAACGAAATTCTTCAGCAAATCCAGGAAACGTATCCGGAGCTGTTTGACCAAGTGGGGACATCCTTGAATACCTTGAGCGCTGAACGCGATATCCTTTTTTCAACGAATGAAATCGGTTTTATGACCCTTCATATTGCGGCCGCTTTGGAGAAAATTTCGATGATGGGTGGACGGCCGAATGTACTATTGATTTGTAACTACGGCATCGGCACCTCTAAGCTTCTGGAAACCAGAATCAACAAATTTTTCGCATTCCACATCGCTGGAACCTTCTCCATTCGGGAGTTGAATGAGGAACTGTTAGCCAAAAATGATATTGATTTAATCGTTTCTACTTTGCCAATCAAAAAGGAATACCATGTGCCGGTCATCGAAGTTTCCCCGCTTCTCAATGGGGGCGAGATTCAAACGCTAAAGGACTATGAGCGCAGCTACTTCTCCAATCGTCACCACATTAAAGAAGCAACAGCACCGAAATTAAGCAGTCTTTTGACAACGGATACGGTGCAAACCAATGTGGATGTGCAGAATTGGGAAGATGCGATCCGCTTTGGCGGACAGCTTTTGAAGGACCGCGATGCTATCGAACAACGGTATATAGAAGAGATGATTCGCGCTGTCAAAGAGTTAGGCAATTATGTCGTCATCACATCGAATGTGGCCATGCCCCATGCCAGTCCCGATAAAGGGGTAAAGGAAATCGGCATGAGCTTGATTACCTTAAAAGAGGCAGTCCCATTTGGTGATGTGGAAAGTGATCGGGTACAAATTGTCATTTGTCTTGCTGCCGTAGATTCCACGTCCCATCTCCATGCCTTACAAGCGTTGGTTGATTACCTGAATGATGAACCGTTCATGAAGCTGCTCACGTCTGGGAGTTCAAAGGAAGAGATTATTGAATACATAAATGAGGAGGATATGCATGCTGAATGAAGTATTGACCCAACAAAGAATGCAACGGGTTGAAAAAGTAGCAAGTTGGGAAGAGGCGATTCGCCTAGCCAGCCAACCGCTTCTAGAAGAGCAAGTGATTGAAGAACGGTACGTGGCTGCGATGATTGAGAGTGTGGAAGTGAATGGTCCTTACATTGTCTTGCAGGATTATTTTGCACTCCCTCACGCATCAGCCGGGAACGGTGTAAATGAACTCGGGATGGCTCTACTGGTTCTCGATGAGCCTGTAGACTTGAAAGGAAATCCAGTTAAGATTTTCCTTGTCCTAGCAGCCATCGATTCATCGGCTCACCTACAAGCGTTAGCCGAAATTTCAGAACTCCTGATCAATGAAGAGAACTACAAAGTTTTTCTCTCTGGTGATTTGGATAAAATAACAGAAATGATCAAATAAAAAAGAGGAGGAAGTAAAATGAAATTTTTAGCAGTATGTGGATTTGGTGTCGGTTCGTCAATGGTTTTGAAGATGACGCTACAGAAGGTGTGTAAAGAAAGAGGAATCACGTGTGAGGTAGAAAACACAGACATCAGCTCGGCAAAAGGGGCAGCAGTAGATGCTATTTTCACGAGTCAAGAGTTCGGCGATGAGTTAATGAGAACCGAAAAGGTACCGGTTTACCCAATCAAACGTTATATGGATAAAGCAGAAGTTGGCGCAGCATTGGATCAATTTCTAGCAAATCAAAAGGGGTGATAGAGGATGGGATTCCTGACGGGCTTTTTAGATGTACTATCAAATAATGTATTACGAAATCCACCAGTCCTTTTAGGGCTGATTGCCGCAATCGGTTTGATTGTGCAAAAGAAAAACATCGCGGACATTATTAAAGGTTCGTTGATGGCAGCATTTGGGATGATGGTGTTAGACACAGGGGTTGGCTTGATTGCTGGTTCTATTTCCCAAATCAATGGCGCTTTCCAAGCGACCATCACTAGTGATGCAACAGTGGGCGAGGCGTTGAATGACGTGACCTTTACCAACAGCTTCGGTGGAGAAGTCGGTATGGCGATGTTTATCGGTTTGATTATTCACTTGCTGATTGCTCGCTTTACAAAAGTAAAAACAATTTTCTTAACCGGCCACATGTTATGGTGGTTCCCGTTCATCTTCGTTGCAGCAGGAGTTGAAGGTGGACTAAGAGGTCTTCCATTGATTCTCTTTGGAGCGATTTTCTCAGCTTGTTACTGGTCCTTTATGCCATGGATCATGCGCCGATTTGTTTGGGATGTTACCGAAGACGATTCATTCTTGATTGGTCACCCAACTGGTTTCTTAAGTATTATTTCTGGTTTAGTTGCTCGTAAGTTCGGGAACAAAGAACGTTCTACAGAAGATGTAAATGTGCCGCAAAGCCTCTCCTTCTTCCGTGAAATTTCAGTTACCGGTGCAATTGTTATCTTCCTATTATACTTGGTTCTTTCCATCTTTATCCCTAGCGTTATTAGCGAAGGCGCAAATCCATTTTTTGAATCGATCTCTCAAGGATTGACGTTTGGTGCCGGTCTCTTGATTATGCTATACGGGGTTCGTATGTTGATTAACCAAATCGTTCCAGCCTTCCAAGGGATTTCTGAAAAACTAATTCCTGGAGCAATTCCAGCATTTGACGTACCGATTCTCTTTAACTATCGTCCAAATGCAGTGATTATCGGGTTCCTTGTAGCGATGATTACGTCAACCATCCTGATTGTCATTGCAAACTCCTTTAACATCTTTGGCGTATTGCTTGTACCTCTTGTTGTTACTTCCTTCTTTGAAATGGGTGGAGCAGCGGTAGTAGGAGAAGGTCAAGGTGGTTTGAAAGGGGCAATCCTTGGAACCATGGCCGCATCCTTCGTAATGGTAGCAGTAATGGGAATTTCCGTTGCCATCTACAGCGAAACGATTCAAAGCTGGTTACTTATTTTTGGAGGAAATGACTTCTCAATCTTCGGACCAATTGCGAAACTGATTGCAGACTTATTGTCGGGGGTGTTCTAGATGACATTTGAGTACTTTGATAAAATAAAAGAACTGCTAGAAGTAGTTGAACAAGAAGAATCTACCGCCATTCAAGCAACCATTGATTTAATGGTCGAAACCATTGAACGTAAAAATGCTATTTTCGCATTTGGCGCGAGCCATGCCGGAATTCTGACGCAAGAATTGTATTACCGAGCAGGTGGCTTGATGACCATTAATCCAATTTTCGGTAAAGAAGTGCTGCTGGATGTGGAACCTGTTACCCATACTTCCCAAATGGAACGTTTGGTTGGCTACGGAACAACGTTGGCGAACAAAACGCCGTTTGCAGAAGGGGACTTGCTGATTCTACATTCTGTATCGGGCCGGAATCCTGTAACCATCGAATTAGCGATGGAAGCACAGAAGAAGAATGTGAGAACGGTAGGAATTACGAACCTCACTTATTCCAAAGAAGTATCTTCGCGCCACCCATCCGGAAAAAATCTGTATGCGTATTGCGATGTAGTCATTGATAACCATGGCGACATTGGAGATGCCGTTTGCTCCATCGAAGGTTTGGAACAAAAAGTAGGTCCATCGTCAACCGTTGTCGGTGCGACTGTTTTGAACACCATTGTCGTAGAAACAGTGAAGAAACTTGTGGAAAACGGCATGGAAAAACCACCGATTTTCTATAGTGCAAATCTAGACGGCGGCGACGAATTGAACCGCGCGTTGTATGAACGCTATCAAGATTCCATTCACTATCGCTACTAAACACATGAACATGAGAAAGGCTATCCTATTATTGGGTCAGAGACTTTTTACTTTCTAGGTCTATCGTTGCGATAGGAGACGAGAAAGTCTGGCTATCGCAACGCAAACTCCTTTTGCGTTGTGATACGATGTAAAAAAGAGTAGCTATCACCACGATAAGTGATTTATCGTGGTGATAGCGTGACGAGAGGAAGTGCTATCGCAACGGAAGATGCAAAAAAACCAGAATTCTGTCTCAGTGGGAGATGGATTCTGGCTTTTTTACTTATCTTATTTTTGTCTCTACATTTTCCAATAACATAAATACATCATCTAACCCCGCACAAGCATGTAACTTTTCTGTTAAAGAATCAGACGAGGCGATTCGCATAACTTGCCGTAATAATTGGCTGAAAATAGTTGGGTTCTCATCGTTTGACACGATGAAGATGACAGTCCGTACTTGATAACCATCCCACTCAATTTCCTTTTCCAGGTTAATAATTAATACAGACGAGTGCAAAACCTCCTCCTTGGAGCCATGCAAAACGGCAATACCACGTGCAACATAGGTGGTACTCTTCTTCTGACGGTCAAAAACAGTTGAAGGAAAATGGCTGGTTACATATTTGTGCTGTAGCAAATATTGACAACAACTATTGATGAATTCTTCTTGTGTAGTGTAATTCATTATAAAGTAGAGTAGATGGTCTTGAAGATAGCTTTTCTTCAGTTCTTTTTCCAGTACATGAAAATTAATAAAATGCTTGATAGCAGAGAAATCTTTTTGCGTGAAGGAAGTGCTGATTTCCACCACTTTTGAACTTTCCACAAGAGCTTTCGTACTATTGATTACGAGATCGAACTCAGCCAGATCCAATTCATCCATTGTATTGGAACGATATACTTCAGTGATTTCTATCTCTTTGAAATAAGAAGAAATGATATGAACCAAAAATTGTTCAATGGATAATCCTTCCTTACAAATCAAAGCGGTTTTGATTGCGCTAATATTTTCAGGTCTGCTAATTGCTGCAATGATATGCAAACAAATATACCCAATCTCATTTGCATCAAAGTAGATGTTTTCCATTCTCTCTAAATCATCAATAGTCGTCAGCACTGACAAATAGACTTCGGTATAATCATTTTTAATGTAATCCAATAAAGGGTTGCTAAAGGGAATCCCTTGTTTCATCCGATTGATAGCTGGCCTCAGATGCGTATTGAGATTTCTACTAAGTTCTTTATCCTGACTCAGATCAATATTCAACCGCATCCCTACCAATTCTATAAACTGATCAATTACCTTACTTTCATGGGACTCTGTCATCATATTCGTTTGCTTCCTAGTAGACATTAAAATTCGTGATAGATAAGAGAGCTCACTATCAGGAAAAGATATCTGGAAAAGTTGCTCCATATGAAACTTGAGTAGAATTGCATATTGGAACTCTACACTTTTCTCCACTGTTTTATTTGAAACTTCGGTACTATAAAAATGATTTCTCAAACGAATAATAATGATCATTAAATAAAGTAATAGAAGATTATAGTCATTCTCGCAAATACTAGTCTTCATCGCTGTTTCACATACATCGGCTAGGTGAACCAGGTCTTCTTTTTCTTTTGGAGTGAAAAAGGTATCTAAGATAGCTTCTGTTCGTTTAGATATTCGGTCAAACTGACGGCTATCATCATGGAAGCTCAAGTAATTTGTTAATACAAAAAGAAATAAACTGCGAATATCTGTTTCAGAGCCGACAAGTTTCACTCCTTTGTTCCTCAAATAAATGAGTTCGCAAGAAAACTTGGAAATAAAAGACTCTACTTCTTGTAAGATTATTTGGATGCTGGAAGAGGATTTATAAAGCTTTTTTTCTAACATTTGATAAGCTAAGTAGTTTTTTTCAGTGAATAGTTGGATAAGGATGAAGGTAAAGTCATCAAAGTTATGTTCATTTACCGGAATCAATGCAGAATGTTTTATTTTCGATAAAATGTGAATCTTTCGTTGACTAGTAAGATGCAATTTTATACCAGAATTGGGTGTTTTCTCCAGCTCATTTGGCTGGACAAGAGCAGTAAATTCAGGAGATCTTAAATAATTGTGAATCGTACGCGGAGAAACTTCTAAAGATTTTGCCAGTTCATTTGCTGTTTGATAATCATGTTGATGAATCAGAAGCTGAATAAGGTCGAATACTTTTTTTGTTTTATTCAAGGTACGACTCCTTTCTAAAACTCTTCCAATTTAATTATAGCAAGAACCTTAATGAGATACAGCCTATATATTTGCAACAATAGAGCCCAATGTTGCAAATACTTCCTTCTGTCGCTCTTTATTGTTGAAACTGAAAAGTGGTACCTTATAGATGAAAAAATAAACCACTGAAGAGGTGAAATAATGAAGAAAATAGCAAACTGTATTCATCATACGCATTGGGATTTAATTTGGTATTTTACTGTTCAAGATGCGAGTGTTCAGTTTTCCTATAACATGAAAGAACTGTTAGATGCATTTGACAATCGAGAAGTGGAAAACTTTTTCCTAGATGGGCAGACGGCTCCAATTGATGAATATCTGACCCTTTTTCCAAATGAAAGAAAACGAGTCGAGAAGTATGTGTCTAGCGGTCAACTTGTAATTGGTCCATTCAATTCTCAGCTCGATAGCTTTATAACAAGTGGAGAATCCGTCCTTAATAATCTGAGACTTGGTATTAAAACAGCTCGACAGTTAGGAAGGGTTTCAAAAACTGCCTATTTACCCGATTCCTTCGGTCATTCCATTGACTATCCGAAAATATTCAAACAATTTGACATTGAAGACTTTGTTATTACTCGAGGAGTAGGGGACGAATATAATTTAGGAAGTGAATTTTATTTAGAATCCAATGATGGATCACGCCTTCTAGTCTATACGATGATTGCGGGATATGGATATGGAGCTTATTCGTTTAAGGAAGGAACACTTTTCACTAATCAAGCGGTAGATTACAATAAAATAAATGTACATCAATTAATCGACCGACTACTAACCTATTCAACAATTGAAAATGAATTTGTTTTTCCCTTAGGCTTCGACCAAAATCCGATGGTTCGGGATATAAAAGAAAAAATAGCTTTCTATAATGCTAGTCAGAAAGAATTTGAATTTGTAGAAACGACATGGCAAAAATTCTTCCAAAAAATCAGGGAAAAAGGGCAGGGTTTGAAAATTCATCAACACGAATTGATTTCCCCACAATATCACCGCGTCCATCGTTCTATCTATTCTGCCCGTGCAGATGTGAAGGCTCTTCAAGACCAATGTGAGCGTGTCTTAACTTATGAGTTGCAACCGATGATGAGTATGTTAGACAGCTTAGGAATTGAATACAATCATGGTCTCGTGGATAAGGCATGGGAGACATTAATCCTTTGTCAAACTCATTCTTCAGCGAACTTAACTGAAGAAACCAACGCTTATATAGAAAGGCAAACTAAGAATTCCTTAAACTTAGCCTATTCACACAAACAATACCTCTTAAAACTGCTGTCGCTTTCTCTAAATGATGAAGGTTCAACGGACAGTCCACTGATTGTGATGAGTACATTGCCTCAAATGCACACAGAAGTTGTCCAAGCAAAAATTTTTACCAAAACTTCAAACTTCAGTCTTTACCTGAATGATGAAAAGGTACCATATACCATTCTACACGCCGAGAGAAAAAATAATGGAGTGCTGAGAAAGAATCCGCTTTTGATTAATGAAGAGAAATTTTATTACGTAACCGATATCGAGTTTGAAGCAAAAGATTTACCTGGTATTTCTTACCGGACCTATCAAGTGAGGGAAGAGCAGCAAACGGAATACGGTCAAATGGTTCCAACTAGCCACTACATCGAAAATGAAAACTACAAAATTTTTCAAAATGAAAAAGGAATCGCTATATATGATAAAATCAATCAACGATTACACGAAAGAGCCTTTTTAATTGAAGATGCTGGAGACGAAGGAGACAGTTTTGACTATTCCTATCCAACTCACGACTGGAAAATAACAGATTCTCTAGACCAAGCTTCTGTCGAATATAGTTCCTCTATGTTTAGTCAAAAAATGACCATACGGGGTTCTATGAATATACCTTTCAATTTAGAGGAGAGAAAAAATAAAGAAGCAACAAGTATTTTAGAATACACCATCCAGTTGGTAGTAGAGAAAAATTCTCCTATGGTTAAATTGTCAGGGAAATTTCATAACCAGGCAGAACAGCATCGGGTACGACTTCTCTTTACCGGAGAAGAAGCGAATGAATATTCTTTTGCTGGAACCCAGTACAGCGTCTTGAAACGGAAGACATTTAGTGAAGAACAAACGAACTGGAAAGAAAAAGGATACTTTGAAGAACCAAGTCCTATTTATCCATTACTAAATCATGTTTCAACCGTTCATAATCAACAAGTCATGACCATATATACAAGAGGTAGTAAGGAATATGAATTTGTTAACGAAGGCTATAAAGATATCGGCGTAACTATTTTCCGTTCCTATGGCGCTCTAGGCTACCCGGATCTGAATAGACGACCGGGACGTCCAAGTGGATTAGACTACATGGTTTTCGAAACACCAAGTTGTCAAATGAAGCGAGAGAACCACTTTGAATTAGCAGTGAGCTATGCCACGGATTTTTCTCCCAATGGTATCTTCAAGCAATATGTTACTTATGCCACGAATTCCTCTGTCTATCAAAAGCAAACCTATGACAAGTCTATTCATCCAATTGACTACTTCCCGACTAACCCAATGAAAGAAAAGGTGCCAAACAATTATCATTTCCTTCAGCTGGAAGATGGAGAAGAAGTATTTGGAACAATAGTGAAGTCGGACCTTTCCGATTCTTATATAGTGCGTGTTTTTAATAATGAAGACCGAGAAGTTAATCTAGGAACTCTAGAAGGTCAAGCAACTAATTATCCAATCTATCAAACAAACATGGAAGAAACTAAAAAAGAATCACTAGATAAAAAGCTCCAAAAAGGTGAATTACGAATGATAAAACTGGAAAAAGGGAGAGAATAGATATGAAAAAAGTAGTAGGAGTTTGTGCCTGTCCAGCTGGAATTGCGCATACGTACTTAGCAGCAGAGAATCTAGAAAACATCGCTAAGAAAAAAGGATACAAAATTAAAGTTGAAACGAATGGATCATCAGGAGTGGAAAATGCATTGTCAAAAAATGATATTGAAGAGGCAGATGCGGTCATTATTGCGGCAGATACAAAAGTAGAAATGGAACGATTTAGAGGGAAGAAGTTAGTAGAAGTATCGGTCACAGATGCGATTCGTAAAGCAGATGAAATTTTCAAAAAAATTGAAGAAGATAAAATTACGACTTACTAGGAGAGATAAACATGAACGGAAAGAAAATATATCAACACCTGATGACAGGGGTATCCTACTTTCTTCCATTTGTAATTGGAGGCGGTATCATAACCGCATTGGCATTTTTACTTGATGTTGGAAATTCATCATCTTCTACTTTTGGTTCGTCCACACCACTGACTGCATGGTTACTTCAAATTGGTGGGTTAGCAATGGGAATGATGTTCCCGTTCTTAGCAGGATACGTCGCATACTCTATTGGAGATAAGCCAGCTATTTTACTGGGAATTGTAACAGGGATGCTGGCTAGAGACGGTGGGTCAGGGTTCTTAGGAGCAATTGCTGCTGGATTCATTAGTGGATACATCATTGTCCTTTTGAAGAAACTGACCCAAAAATTCCCTCGCTCGCTAGAAGGGATTAAGTCCTTATTAATTTTTCCAATTGTAGGTTTACTACTAAGTGCTGCTGCTATGATTTTGGTGAATATGATTGTAGCACCGATTAATACCGGCTTAAACAACTTCTTAGTTAGCTTGAACGATACGAGCGCTGTACTGATTGGAGCGGTCATTGGTGTGATGTTGGCTTTAGACTTGGGTGGCCCAATTAATAAGACGGCTTATCTATTTGCAGTTGCGACTCTGACCAATGCATCAGGGGAGCCGGTTCCTAGCGTTATTATGGCAGCTTGCGGAAGCAGTGCTATGGTAATCAGTACGTCATGTGCAGTTGCGGCTACGCTGTTCCCTAAGAAGTTCAGCCCAAGTCTGCGGGCAGCAAAGGTGGGAGCTTATATTATGGGCCTAGCATTCTTTGTGGAAGGTGCGATTCCCTACGTCATTGCCAAGCCTAAAAAAATCCTGCCAGCCCTTTGCATTGGGGCAGCTGTGACTGGAGGGTTAACAGCTGCGATGGGTATTACATTAGCAGCACCAATTGGTGGATTGGAGACACTCCCACTAGTGAGCAATATTCCGCTGTACCTCCTCTCATTCGTTGTGGGTACCGCCGTTGCAGTACTAATTATTTATTTACTTACTAGAAATGATGAAGAGTATGAAATCGAAAAAAGCGAGGATTGATTATGGAGATTATAGCAGAAGAGTTCATTCAACTGGATGTTTCCTTAAAAGATAAGGACGCAGTCATTGCTTATATCACCGATTTGTTAAAGAATAAAAAGAGAATCGATGATCCTGCTCAATTGAAAAGGGATATTTTACTACGTGAAGAAGAAGCCTCAACCTCGATGGGTTTAGCGATTGCCATTCCTCATGCTAAATCTGTCGCAGTAAAAGAAACCACTGTTGTTTTCTTGCGCTTGAATCCCTCGATTCAATGGAACTCCGATGCAGGCATTCAGATGATTTTCGGTATCTTTGTGCCTGCTGAAAATGTAGAGAACCAGCATTTGAAAATACTCTCCAGTCTAGCGAGAAAGCTCGCAAACGAAAATTTTCGTGAGCAGTTATTGCAAGTACCTACGCCAACAGCATGTAAAGATTTGTTGCAGGCACTAAATCAAGCGTAGAGAAAGGATGAAGAAAATGTATCGATTGCGTCCGGGATTAGACTTGAAAGAGCCCATAGAGATTACGATTGGTTATGCAGAAATCGTTACAAGATTAAAAAATGAAGTAATTCAAGGAAATTATCGAAAAGTGGCAATAGAAGTTCATCCAGGTATTAATTGCGAGCTGATATTGAAAGAGATCCATGAACAGTTTCCTGACTGTTTAGTAACCTCTACAGATTCACTTTATTTACCTCCTGAATATATCTACCGAGAAATTGCCAGTGACCTTACAGAAGATGAAGTATTTGGCCGATTTTCTCATCATAATTTTCAGGACTTTCTATCCCCGATAAAAGTAAAAAAGTTATATGAAGAACTTGAAGCTATTTCTTGCCCCCATATTTTGGTGGGGGTAGGGGCATCGACTGTCATTTCGTATGATTGTTTAGTGTATGTGGATATTACGCGTTTGGAGATTCAAAATGGCTATAAAAAAGGATATCCTAATTGGATGGGACTAAGAGAAAATCATTTTAATCAGAAAATGAAACGCGCGTACTATTTTGAATGGCCAGCTAGTTTGGAAGTGAAAAATAAAATTCTGCCACAATGTACTTATTATATCGATATGACTGATGAAACGATGCCTAAAATGATGGAAGGGTACGCACTGAGACAAGCATTAAAATCCTTCACCACACAACCATTTCGTTTAGTTCCATTTTTTGAACCAGGAATTTGGGGCGGAGAGTGGCTACAAAAAACGTTTCAAGTTGGAATAGATGAACGGAATTTGGCTTGGTGCTTTGACGGAGTACCAGAAGAGAATAGTATCCTCTTTCGAGTTCAGGACATAGAAGTTGAGATACCTGCTCAAAATGTAGTGTCTCTTTACCCAATAGAACTATTGGGTAGAAAAGTATTTGGTAGATACGGAAGAGATTTTCCCATTCGTTTCAATTATTTAGATACGATGAATGGGCAGAACCTTAGTCTACAAGTTCATCCAACGTTAGACTATGCTTTTCGTAACTTTGGTGCCAAATATACTCAAGATGAGAGTTACTATGTGATGGAAAGTAAGGAAGATTCGATGGTATACATTGGTGTGAAAGAAGGGGTAGAGCAAGAAAAACTGGTGGCTGAATTTGAAAAATCACAGGAATCAGGCGAGTTTGATGATGAAAAATACATCAATCAAATTCCTGTGAAGAAGCATGATCATTTGCTGATTCCGGGAGGAACGATTCACTCAAGCGGAAAAAATTGTGTCGTTTTAGAAATTAGCTCCACTCCCAATCGTTTTACTTTCAAGTTATGGGATTGGGGTAGAGTAGACTTGGATGGTAAACCAAGACCCATTTCTATTCATCACGGCAAACATGTAATCAATATGGGCTGTACCGAAGAATATGCTAGAGATGAGCTATACAATCAGATAGAAGTTATCAAAGAGGAAGACGGGCTCAGAGAAGAACGCACGGGACTGCATGAAACAGAGAGTATTGAAACACGCCGCCTCATCTTCTCAAAACCCATGCTGCAAACTACAGATAAGAGTGTGAATATGTTGAATTTGGTAGAAGGTGAGCATATTCAAGTGCTGTCTCCGACTCATGCATTTGAACCTTTCGACGTTTATTACGGAGAGACCTTTATTGTTCCAGAATCAGTAGGTGAGTACATCCTTCAACCAATCGGAGAATGTGTGGTTATAAAAGCTTATATTCGTTAAAGCATCCATTGCGATAAGAAGAAAAAAGGCCAGAATCGATCTCATGAGGAGATGGATTCTGGCCTTTTTAAAGGAGAAGGTTTTACAAATCAAAAAAGTGATACATCCCCAGCAAGTACCCCCAAATTTTCCAAAATTCCTGGTTGCCAATATCACTATTTAAGTCGTACCAGGGAGTTGGCTCCCCATCAATCATTTGAAACGCAGCCACATAAATCAATTCAAAATCGTATTCTTTATTAAGCCGTTCATAAATGAGTTTGGTACGCAACATATGGAAATCAGAAGAGACGATAATAGCTGAATCGAAGCCATTGTCTTCCATCATGCTCAAAGTAAATACCGCATTTTCATACGTACTAGTAGCTTCTGTTTCAGGAATAATTTGCTCCCTTGTTAATCCAAACTTTAAGTAATCATAAACGCCTGAATAATTCATACCGACAAAAAAATGATCTGTTGCTCTAAATTTTACCGGAATTTATATTTTTTATTCCGTCTC
>NZ_JARBEA010000039.1 GCF_028863945.1 Jeotgalibaca caeni
GTGCAGGGATACAGATAGAATAATAGCGCCACAATACGCTTTTAGTGAATATTTAGGAAAACTATGAATTATTCAGGATCATTTTTCTTTCTTAAGATTCGCTCAAAACGGTATACATTTCTTGTGCTTCATCTTTCTTTGTTGTGTCCACAATCTTGTCTACTCGTACAATCATCGTTTTATTGCCGAACTGAAGCGTAATCTCATCGCCTACTTTTACATCGGCCCCAGATTTAGCCACTTTCCCATTGATTAAAATTCTTCCTTTATCGGCCACTTCCTTCGCAATCGTACGGCGCTTAATAATACGGGATACTTTTAAGTATTTATCTAGTCTCATCTTGGTTGTCCTTCCCTTCTTTTTCTTGTCTCTTTATGTTCTGCCACATTTGATCAATGTCTTCAATTGTTTTTACTTCATACCCATCAAACACATGGGGGTGGCGACGGCGTAACTTACGGTTTAATCCTTCCAGAATATCCTCTAGCGAGAAGCTGCCTTGATTTTCCGCATAACCGGCATGATAAAGGACTTGCAATAAGATATCGCCTAATTCCTCCATCAAATTCTCTTCATCGTCTGCCTCGATGGCTTCTCTTACTTCTTCGCTTTCTTCTAACAAATAAGGAATCAAGGTTTCATGCGTTTGTTCTTGGGCCCAAATGTCTCCTGCTAAAATTTCATCCATATAAGCTTGAGTGGTGGCGAAACTCTTCACCTGCTCGTCTAATTCCAGTGGTGGAACATAAACGGAAAGCAAATTATGAATCCCATCAAAATGATCCATTTCGTAAAGGGGAATCCATGTAACGGTTTCGTCCTTGCTTCCTGCTGCATCAACCAAAGCAACGCGATGCTCATCCGGATACTTCTCCATCAATTGCAACTTGACATCCCCTGCTACTAAATCGTTGTACACTTGCATGACGATTAAATGGCTCCCCAGGTCTAAACGGTCCGGATGAAAACGCAAGCCGTCTACTAACTGAAATCCTTCAATTGGATCAACGGAAACCGCTTGGAAAAAGTCATCAATAAAACTCTTTCCTCCAAGGACTTCCACAGAAATCCCTGCTTTATTCTGAAGGAGGAGCTGTACAGAATCTTCCGCAACCATCGGATGTCCCGGCACTGCATAAAGGACGTCTTTGTCAGCTGCTTCCTTTAAAATTTCTTGCGCTATTTGTTCATATACCTGTTCGAACTGATTTTCTGCTTCATAAATGGAATCAAAGCTTTGGAACCGAAGTCCTTCTGCTTCTAACTCTTTTACAACGGGGTGTTCTCTTGTACGTAAGAAAAGAGCAGGATGGTTGCTTATTTTTTTATATATTCCATATGGCAACTGCTCAATATCTCCTGCTCCTAAGCCGACGATTTCTACTTTTCCCATTCTGTTTGACCCTCCAACGTTATTCTTTCCCTCTAAATCGCAATATTTTTTTACCGAGAGGAAGAGACAACCACTCTCGAATGGTGAATACTTTTACTTTCAATAGATAAACCCCAAATAGGAGTACACCAATCAACACCGTACAAATTGCCACAATCATCGCACTGGTCCGCGTAAGTTCAGGAAAGAAGAGCATCCGAAGCATGGTTTTGGTGAAGATGGCTCCACCAAAGAGCAAGAAGGCTCCTCCAGTTATTTTAAAACCAAATCGGTCCTTCTGCCAGACCCCTTTTAAGGAGAGCGGCAAGTTTCTTCCCATCAACCAAACCATCGCTAAAAGGCCAAGTAGCGTTGCGGCACTTGCTCCTAAGGTATCCCAGTAATTTACGAGTAGTTGATTCATCACGTATTTCACGAATATCCCCAGACCCAACGCATAGAGGGTGAGGCGGTATTGCTGATAGCTCTGCAAGATGGAATGATAAGCCATCATGACAGAAGCGATGGCAATGGAGATGATATAAACGGACAAGACTGCATTGCCGTCCCCATCGCCAAAGAGCATGACGTTTACTTCTGGCAAAATGGCTAGTAACCCTGCCACTGCTGCAAATGAAAAAGCGGCAGTAATCCGAATGAGTGAACGGGCAGCCCGATGAAATTCGTCTCTACGTTCCGCAAGGTAGGCACGGCTCATCAGAGGGATAAAACTAGCCGAAAAGCCAGTTCCCACTACCATTCCCAACTGTACCAATGGCTGGCCTCGATCATAAATACCCTTCAGCGATTTAGCCGTTTCTTCTACCCAGCCATTTTCAACCAATCCTTTATACAGCGTAAAAGAATCAACGAGCTGGAAGAGAACCAGAATAGAAGTTAACAGACAAATGACGGTTCCTTCGGTTGCATACCCTCGTAGTAACGAGAAAAACGTGTTTCTCGAAGAACCTTTTTGTACCCTTAATTCTTTCATTGGCATTTCTTTTCTCATCCACCAACCCAATAGAGCTGCTGAAACAAGCGCTCCAATTGCTGCTCCGCTCATGGCTCTGGCACCCATTTCGTACAAGTTCATCGTATTGCTGCGAGTGAACCAAAAAGCAGCAGCTAAGATAACCAATACGCGAATCAACTGTTCACTCACTTGAGAAACGGCAGTAGGCTTCATCCGGTAACTTCCTTGGAAGAAACCGCGGAAGGTCGCTAAGACCGGCATGAAAAGGAACATCCAAGAGACCGATTGGATGATAGGCGCCAATAAAACGTCCCCCATTCGTTCAGCAATAAATGGGGCAAACCCATAGAGGAGCCCAAATATCGCTAACGAAAAAAGAGAGAGAATCATTAAACTATCACGGACCAATTGCTTGTGTTCTGCTTCCGCTACAGAGGCTATTCGTTTCGAGAAGAAAACAGGAAAACCAGACAAAGCAAATGTCATACCAATTCCATAGAGTGGATATACTTGCTGGTACACATAAAATCCGGTATTTCCTACCATATTTTGAAACGGGACCCGGTAAACAGCACTTAGTATTTTGGCAATAAAAGCTGCCAACGAAAGGAGAAACGCTCCATTCATCATTTGCTTTACTTGTTCATTCTTCATTTTTCCAAACTCTCTTCATCGGATTCTTCCTTTTCTACCATACATGCTTCTACGAAGATATTGAGATAATCCATCCAAGCTGGAATTTCAAAGCCTTTTATTTGGAGAATCACACTTAACTTACCGCGCTTCATTGCAACTTTCGCACGAAGTTTAATCTTGCTCAGCGCTTCAAAGATAGCTGTGCCTTGCAAGCGTTCTGTACCAGCTTCATTAAACAACACGATAACTTCATCTTCACTCCGTTTGATGGATTCAACTTCTGCATCTTGGGCACGATGTCTCATTAAACCAATTTCGGTTAACTGAATGACTTCTTCTGGCAACTCACCGAAACGGTCTTTGAAATCATCTTGAATTTCATAGAAATCATCGGTACTGTCGATTTGTTGAATTCGTTTGTACATATCGATTTTTTGCCGCTCATCTTCTACATAGGTACCTGGAATATACGCATCAATACCCAAATCAAGCTCCACATTGCTGCGTTTGACACGAGTCCCTTTTCCACGTTTTCTTTCTACGGCTTCACTTAGCATTTCAGAATACAAGTCGAATCCGACCGAATCAATGAAGCCATGCTGTTGCGCTCCTAATAGATTCCCAGCTCCACGAATCGATAAGTCTCTCATCGCAATCTTAAAGCCAGATCCCAATTCCGTAAAGTCCTTAATGGCTTGGAGTCGTTTTTCGCTGACCTCGCTGAGGACCTTATCGCGTTGATACATCAAGTAGGCATAGGCAATGCGATTCGTCCGCCCTACTCTTCCTCTTAGTTGGTATAACTGAGAAAGTCCCATCCGATCCGCATTTTCGATAAATAACGTATTCGCATTTGGAATATCGACACCTGTTTCAATGATGGTCGTCGTAACCAACACATCATATGCTCCCTCAATGAAATCAAGCATAATATTCTCCAACTGAACTTCTGTCATTTGTCCATGGGCTACTCCCACACGGCAATCAGGAATGATGGCGCGAATTTCGTCAGCTTTTCGTTCAATCGTATCCACTCGATTGTAGACATAAAACGCTTGTCCGCCTCGAGCCATTTCTCGTTCAATCCCATCGCGAACCACAGCCATGTCCTGTTCAATCACATACGTCTGCACAGGGTAACGGTTGGCTGGCGGGGTTTCAATAACCGATAAGTCACGTACACCCAGCATCGACATATGCAACGTGCGCGGAATCGGTGTAGCGGTCAAGGTCAAGACATCGACTGAAGCCTTTAACTGCTTCAAGCGTTCTTTATGCTTCACACCAAAACGTTGCTCTTCATCGACTACCAAAAGTCCCAAGTCAAAGAACTTCACATCTTTTGATAAAATCCGGTGAGTCCCCACAACGATGTCCACACTGCCTTTTCGGAGTCCTTCCGTTGTTTCATCTTGTTGTTTTTTTGTACGGAAGCGGCTCATCAAGCCAATCTCAAATGGCAAGCCAGAAAACCGTTGAATCAAAGTTTCATAATGCTGCTGCGCTAAAATAGTTGTCGGCACTAAGAAAGCTGCTTGTTTCCCGTCCATAACGGCTTTGAAAATCGCCCGCATGGCTACTTCTGTTTTTCCATAACCTACGTCTCCAACTAACAAACGATCCATCGGTTTTGGTTTTTGCATGTCCTGCTTGATTTCTTTGACACTGCGTAATTGATCAACCGTTTCACTGAACGGGAACGCATCTTCAAATTCTCTTTGATCGGCATTATCAGGCGGGAAGGCATAGCCTTTTTCGGACTCGCGTTTGGCATACAATTCAATTAACTCGTCCGCGATGTCTTCTATTCGAGAAGCTACTTTTTTCTTCGTCTTCGCCCATTCAGTTCCGCCTAATTTGTTTACTTTAGGCGTCTTCGCTTCCGAAGAAACATATTTTTGTACCAAATGCAGCTGGGTAACGGGAATAAACAACTTAGCACCGTCTTGATAAACAATGGAAATATAGTCTTGGTGAACGCCATCCACTTGAATGGTTTCCATTCCGGTATATTTCCCAATCCCATGATTCACATGAACGACATAATCGCCAGGGGCAAGTTCGGTATAACTCTTTAGTCGTTCCGCATTTGCCATTTTTTGACGTTTCGGCTGGCTTTTCTTCGGTTTATTGAATAATTCTTTTTCAGTAAGGAAAACCGACTTCTCTAATGGCATCTCAAAGCCACTAGCTATAGAGCCGACCATAATATTGTTTCGGTTCTTGATGATTCCATCTTTTCCGGTAATCAAGCTATCGATATGGAAATCGTTAAAAGTTTGATGAACTTTCTTCGCCCGCTCAGCATCTGATACCAAGGTAAACACAGTCAGTCCTTGCTTCAACCAACGATCTATTTCTACCTTTACCATTGGCATTTGTCCAAAGAACTGTACCACGCCACGATACTGCATCGGGTGAATCGCAGTAAAACGAATACTGCCTAAGCCTTTTTGAAAGAGTGAGTAGAAGATTTTCGGATGATTGCTCTTCTTCATGACTTCGCGTATTTCCATCATCATCTTCTGTTTGGGTAACAAGACGCCTTCTTTTTGCTTCGCTTCTTGCCATTCGGCTGCTTCTTGTTCTTGGTTACGATCATTTTCTAGCGAACGACCATATTCATCTAAAATTAAAAGTGTGTTTTCAGGTAAGTAATCCATTAAGGTGGTCATTTCTGGATAAATCAACGACGTATACATACTTGGTCGTTCAGGTTGTTCACCCAGTTCCATTCGTTCCAACAAATCTGAAAAGTATACATCAAGGCGTTCTTTTGCTTCTTCATTCTTGATTGAACGGAGCGCGCGCTTTCTTTTCTCAGCAATTGCGTTTGCTTGTGCCATCAATCGTTCCGGTGGGAAAACCACATCTTGCGCCGGTAAGATAAATGCATCTGGGACATCTTCACCTAATGACTTTTGCGTAGATGGATCAAAGAAACGGATCCGGTCCACTTCGGAACCAAAGAAATCAATCCGCACAGGGTTTTCTTCATTTAGAGCATAGATATCAATGATATCTCCGCGAACACTAAATTCCCCCGGGGCAGCAACCATGTCTTCACGAGTGTATCCCATCGCAACCAGTTGTGCCGGAAGGTTTTCAAAATCAGCCTCTTCATTTTCTTTAAAATGAAGATTATATTTTTTCCATACTTCTACCGGTGCCAGCAGCTTTTTGAAACCTGCCGTCGGAACCACTACAATTCCTCGCTGCCCACTTGCTAAGAAATGCAGCGCCTCTACCCGCTGACTACGAAATTCTGGTGAAGAAAACGCCAGTTCTACCGCTAGCGACTCTTCTACGGGGAAGAGGAACAACGGGATGTCTGGGTCAATCTGCTCCAAGTCTTCATAAATTTGTGTTGCATGCAGCAAGTTTGGTGCCCACACAACGACGGGCTGCTCGAGGGAGTGATAGAGAATAGTCGTTAATAAATTCCTGGCAGAACCAGATATTCCCGTGACGAGTTGATTCCCTGTCGATTCGATTTGATTTGCTATTTTTTTAATATTCGTTGTTTCACTTAAATATACCTGAATGTCTCTCATCGCTATTCTCCCTTTAAAAGTAGCTCTCGCTTTTTACATGTGAAAAGAGGCTCAGCGTTTACTGAACCTATGCTTTCCGATTAAATTTGTTCATGGTGACCAAGAAATCGTCACCCATAATAAAGTCATCAATTGCTTTGACGCTGTCTCTGACAGCAGCTAGCATCTCTTCGTGCTCTTCTTTAGGAAACGGGCTCAATACATGATCAATCACCGTCCGATTTGGTTTCGGTCTCCCGATGCCAATTCGAATTCGGTTAAAGTCCTCGCTCCCCAAATGCTGAATTAAACTTTTTATTCCATTATGTCCGCCTGCACTACCTTTTTGACGCAAACGAATCCGCCCCGTTGGCAAATCCATATCATCATAGAGTACAACGATTTCACGTTGATCTATATCGAAGTAATCCATCAAAGGACGTACCGCTCGACCAGAATCATTCATATACGTCATCGGCTTCACGAACAATACCTTTTCACCGTCCACTCGTTCTTCAGCGTACAAGGCGTCAAATTTTGTTTTATTAAATGAGGCGTGATGCTGATAGGCCCATTCGTCTAACGTAATGAAGCCAATATTATGTTTTGTATCGGAATACTTCGGGCCCGGGTTTCCCAACCCAATAATCATTTTCATTACGTTCACCTTTTTCGATTTTTGAGTATTCTTTTTATTTGGACGCAAGAAAAGCCTGCACTTATTATCGTCCAGTCATTCGCTTATTATAACACAATCTACGAAAAAGCTGAAAGAAAAAAGACCTTTGCTTTTCCTACCAACGATTCCCCTATCAATGGTATAATAACGGTAAGTATAGATGAAGAGATGGAGGAATTGTACATGACAGAATTGAAAGTAAAGTCTGGACAAAAAATTATCTTAATTGGTAATGGTGCTGTCGGATCCAGTTATGCATTTGCTTTAGTAACTCAGAATATCGGCCGTGAACTTGGCATTATTGATACAAACACTTCAAAAGCAGAGGGAGATGCAATCGACCTTTCAGATGCACTTGCTTTTACGAGCCCGAAACGAATTTATGTTGCTGACTACAGCGATTGCGCTGATGCAGACTTGATTGTATTAACTGCAGGAGCTGCTCAAAAACCTGGCGAAACTCGATTGGATTTAATCAACAAGAACCTAAAGATTTTCAAGAGCATTGTTGATCAAGTAATGGCCTCTGGATTTGATGGTATTTTCCTAGTCGCAACCAACCCAGTAGACATTTTGACTTATGCAACTTGGAAGTTCTCTGGCTTGCCGTCCCACCGCGTTATTGGTTCAGGGACTTCATTGGATAGCGCACGTTTCCGCCAAGAAATTGCGCGCAAAGTTCACGTAGACGCACGAAACGTCCATGCCTATATTCTAGGTGAACACGGGGATACCGAGTTCCCAGTCTGGTCACACGCTAACATTGGCGGGCTGCAACTGTATGAGTGGATCAAACAAAACGATGACCGAGTGGATGAGCAAGAGCTTGTAGAAGTCTTCTTCAATGTTCGCGATGCCGCCTACCGCATTATCGAGAAAAAAGGCGCCACTTTTTACGGGATTGCAGTTTCCTTAGCTCGAATTACGAAGGCCATCTTCAATGACGAGAATGCGATTCTACCTCTTTCTGTTCATCTAAATGGTGAATACGGCGAAGAAGATGTGTTTATTGGTGTTCCTGCTGTGATTAACCGTGAAGGTATTCAAAAGGTAATCGAGATTCCTTTGAATGAAGTAGAGCGCGGCAACATGCAACACTCTGCTAAGACTTTGCGCCAAGTGATTAAAGATTCCTTTGCAGAATTAGACAAATAATGAATAAAAACGAGGCCTCTGCGCCTCGTTTTTTTATTTCCACTGGTAGATGGAGAAGTGGACAAGTGAGACGTTCCATTTTGACTCACTTGTCCGAAAATGAAAATAATGGACAAGTGAAAGTTTAGAAATGATAGAGTCCTTATAATTGTGTAAAAAGAAAAAGCCTCACCCATTCCATTTTGGTACAATGTTGACAACGACGAAAACATTGGAGGAATGAGTGATGACTCAAGTACAGTTTACCCTAAATTTGGACGATTTGAAAGACGAAGTGATGAATTCGAACCTGACTGCGGTGGCGAAATCAGCCCTTGTTTTGGTGATGAACGAAATGATGGAAAAGGAGCGCGATGAATACCTGAAGGCCGACGCTTACGAGCGGACAGACTCGCGCATGGACTACCGGAACGGGTACTATGAGCGGGAGCTGCTCTTGTCGATTGGGAGGGTGACCCTCCGGGTACTGCGTACACGAAACGGGGACTTTTCCCCTTCTCTCTTCGAAAAGTATTCCCGCGCAGACCAATCCTTTGTGTTGGCCATGCTGGAGATGGTGGTCAGTGGGGTGTCCACCCGCAAGGTAAAAAAAGTGGTAGAGGAGCTCTGTGGGGAATCTGTTTCAAAATCCTTGGTCTCCTCCCTTACCGCCCAACTGGATCCCATCGTGAGCGAGTGGGCGAACCGACCGCTTGATGCGGCCGACTACTCCTATGTTTACGCCGATGCGATGTATATCAAGGTGCGGGAAGACCACCGTGTTGTCTCGAAAGCAGTTTATATCGCGATTGCGATCAATGGCGAGAACCAGCGGGAAGTGATTGGCTTTAAAGTTGCCTCCTCTGAAACGTTCGAGGCTTGGCGGGATTTCTTCAAGTCCTTGAAAGACCGGGGTCTGCGATCGCCCAATTTGATTGTTTCTGACGCGCACGAAGGGTTGAAGAAAGCGATCCAGACGGAGTTCGTGGGCACTTCCTGGCAACGCTGCCTCGTTCACTTCAAACGGAATATCCTGGCCACCGTGGCACAGAAGGACAAGAAGGAATTGGCCATGGGAATCAAACGGATCTTCGCCGTTCTCAAACCGGAAGATGCCCGAGAAGAGAAGGAGCGGTTTGTGGACCGCTGTATGGAAGAGGGGCGCTTTGGAAAGGCAGTCCAGATTTTGGAAGAGGGCTTTGACGACGCCATTCAATACCTGAACGAACCCGAAGAGACCCATCCGTTCATCCGGAGCACGAATCACCTGGAACGGCTGAATTCCGAGGTGCGCAGGCGGGGAAAAGTGATCCGTATTTTCCCCAACCAGCCATCCGCTTACCGCCTGATTGGAGCGGTCTTGATGGACTATGAGAAAACCTTCTCTCGCCGCCTGTTGTGGGAGAGGAAAAGGAATCGGAAGGAAACAAAACAAGTCGATTAATAGCCTTTCATTGTGTTGGTCCGTGCAGGATAACCTGGGTTGGCCTCGGGATCAAGAGCCGCTGCGCTCTTCCTCTTGACCCCAAGGTCAACCCAGGTTAATGGATGGGGGCCAACACAAAAAATGTGAGGGAGGACCAGCCCCCTTCACATTGAACGATCCATATCAATATATTTTGATTGACAAGTACCAAAAAGGAATTTACACATAACTAAGGACTTGACTTTAGAAATGAACCACTTGTCCATTTTGGCCAGAAACGGACAAGTGAGGGTGAAAAAGGAACCTGACTTGTCCAAAAACAAGTTCCCGCACAAAATAAACGCAGATCCGATGGTTCGGATCTGCGTTTTGTTGACTATTAGTCTAAAATTGTGAATTTTTCTTGGAACAATGGGCTCACAGAGCGGTTTTCATGAATCCGTTTGATTGCTTCTGCAATCAATTGAGAAACCGTTACTTGTACTATTTTTTTGCTGAGTTTTTCTTCAGGAATATTGATGGAGTCTGTAACAATTACTTCTTTAATAACTGAATTTTCTAGGCGTTCGATTGCTGGTCCAGAAAGAACAGCATGCGTACAGCAAGCATATACATCTGTTGCGCCTGCATCTTTCAATGCTTGAGCAGCAAGGGTAATCGTACCAGCTGTATCAATCATGTCATCAATCAGGATAGCTTTTTTCCCTTTTACTTCCCCAATGATGTTCATAACTTCTGCAACGTTTGCTTTCGGTCTTCTCTTGTCAATAATCGCGATTGGCGCATGGATAAACTCAGCTAGTTTACGTGCACGCGTTACCCCACCATGGTCAGGAGATACGACAACTACGTCTTTTTGTAATACTTCATTGTCTAAGAAGTAATTAGCCAACAATGGCGCACCTAGCAAGTGATCCACTGGAATATCAAAGAACCCTTGAATTTGTGGTGCATGTAAGTCTAAAGCAAGGACACGGTCTGCACCAGCATTGGTAATCATGTTCGCTACTAACTTAGAAGTAATCGGCTCACGAGATTGTGCTTTACGGTCTTGACGGGCATATCCATAATAAGGAATCACAATATTGATTGTTTTTGCACTTGCACGTTTCAAAGCATCAATCATAATTAATAGTTCCATTAAGTGATCGTTGACTGGAGAACTAGTGGATTGAATGACATATACATGTGCTCCACGAATACTTTCATCGATATTAATCTTGATTTCTCCATCACTGAATTGGATGGACGATACTGTTCCTAACTCAAGACCGACTTCTTTTGCAATTTTTTCTGCCAATGGAATATTGGAGCTCAGTGAAAAAATCTTCAATTTTGGGTCTTCATAGTGTTCTCTACTCATAATTCCCTCCGCTAACCATCTTTTATTAAAGGCTTGATTGTTATTACTATCATAAGCCATTATTTACTATTTACCAACTGTTTGTTGCTACTTTTTTGCAGGTGGCAACTTTTCCCAATATCCTGCTTTGTTTTCTTGACGGACACGCGCAATTCCCATTGCTCCTTCAGGAACATCTTTGGTAATCGTCGATCCGGCTGCTAGATAAGCGTTCTTTGCTACATCGACTGGTGCAATTACATTTACGTTGCAACCGATGAAGCTGTTGTCGCCAATCTTGCTGCGATGCTTGTTCTTGCCGTCGTAGTTTACAAATACAACCCCACAACCGATATTAATATTTTCACCCAGGTCAGCATCACCAACATACGTCAAGTGACCCACTTTTGTATCCTTGCCAAGGGTCGCATTTTTCACTTCAACAAAGTTGCCGATATGGACCGCTTCACCAATTTGGGTTTTTGGACGCAAGTGACTGTATGGGCCGATGTTGCTGTCGTCCGCCATTGAAGCTTCTTCAATGTTCGAACTCGTTATCCGCACACGGTTCCCAATTTTAGAATCGCGAATCTCTGAGTTTGATCCAATAAAGCACTCTTCGCCGATTACGGTTTTCCCTTTTATGGTAACGCCTGGTTCAATAATGGTGTCCGTGCCAATTTTTACGTCTGCTTCGATATACGTGTTACGTGGGTCAATCAATGTAACGCCATTCCGCATATGCAGCTCATTGATACGTTTTTGCATGAGAACAGAGGCTTCCGCTAAAGCAACGCGGTCGTTAACGCCTAGCGCTTCTTCCATACGTTCCATTTGATAAGCGGTTACTATCTCGCCTTTATTTTTCAAAATTTCAATAACGTCTGGCAAATAATATTCGCCTTGAGAGTTGTCATTTCCCACTTCTTCTAATGCTTGGAAAAGAGCTTGGTTATCAAATACATACGTACCCGTATTGATTTCATTAACAGCTGCCTCTTCAGCAGAAGCATCTTTTTGTTCTACAATTTTTTCTACTAAGTTCTCCGCACTGCGAATGACGCGGCCGTAGCCAAACGGATTACTTGCATGTGCAGAAAGGATGGTTGCTTTTGCTTGTTCATTTTCATGATGCTTCACTAATTGATTTAATGTTTCACCGGTTAAAAGCGGAGTATCCCCACAAATGACTAAGGTCGTACCTGATTCATGCGCCAAAATTTCTTTTGCCTGCAACACAGCATGACCCGTTCCAAGTTGTTCTTCTTGCAAGACAAACTCTGAACGTTCGCCCACAGTTTCTTTTACTACTTCTGCACCATGGCCGACAATTGTAACCACTTTGTCTACTCCAGCAATTTCAACTTGATCGATAACATGTTCTACCATTGCTTTTCCGCTTACTTGATGAAGTACTTTATACAACTTACTTTTCATTCTCGTGCCTTGACCAGCTGCAAGAACGACTGCGAAACGTTTTGCCATATTTTTTGCTCCTTTGCATTTTTAACCATACCAAATTATCGTACCCGAAATAAAAGGAACATTCAACTTTTGGAAGGGCTTGTAAAACTAATTTTCTTCATTTTCTCATAATATCAATCACAATTTCAAACAAGGCAAATAGAGGCTGATAATTTTTCTCAGCCTCCCTTCCTTATTCATCGAAATAATTGCCTAATCCAAGCTGCATCGTGCGGTTACGTAAATCAATTTCATTGACACGGACCAAGGAAGTATATTGAACCGCTTCTTTGTTTTGATTATAGGCTGCTTCCGCAAATACGGTTACTCCTACCGTTTCGGAATCGAATTCTTCGATGATACTCTTCATCCCGTTCACCGTACCGCCGCCTTTCATGAAGTCATCCACGACTAAAACGCGGGATCCACTTGGCAAGCTGCGTTTGGATAGTTCCATTTTCTCCACACGGTTACTGGAACCTGAAACGTAATTGATACTTACGGTTGAACCTTCTGTGATTTTGGAATCACGACGGACAATCACAAACGGAACATTTAGATAATAAGCAACTGCTTGCGCAATCGGTACCCCTTTTGTAGCAACCGTCATAATGGCCGTTACATTTTTGTCCTTATACTCTGCAGCAATAATTTGTCCAACAAGTTGGAGAATCTCCGGACTCCCTAAAATATCAGATAAATAAATATAGCCGCCTGGCAACAAACGCTCTTTGGTGTCCATTTTTTTAATGAGGTCTTCTAGGAAAGTCTGCGCATCCGCTTTACGGATGGACGGCACAAAACGGACTCCGCCTGCTGCTCCCGGAAACGTCTCTACCACTCCAGAGCCGTTCACTTCAAACGTTCGTTTAATAATTGATAAGTCTTCACTGATGGAAGATTTCGCTGACTTATACTTATCGGCAAAATAAGTTAAAGAAATTAATTTATGTGGATGATTCATTAAATAATAAGTCATATCCACCAAACGTTCGCTGCGTTTCATTTTCATTGCGATCTCTCCCTTAATCATAGCTAGAAGTATTATAGCTATTAATTCTTAAAAAAGAAAGGATTTTTTAACGAAATGTTCGTGATTTACTGCCTTTTTGAAAATAAAAAGAAGTGCAGAGGGAATTCCTCTGCACTTTAGGAAACAATTTCTTAACGTTCCGTTTTATTTGCAATTTTTATCGCTCTACCAACACTGGTGAGTACGAACAGGGTCACAAACATTAAGGTAATGGTCGCTCCGGGAGGTGTCCCGAATTGATAAGAAGCAAAGAGTCCGCTGTACATGCCAATCAGCCCAATTCCGATCCCTACCCAGATTACTTGCTTAAAGCTGTTAACCAAACGCATCGCAATGGCTGCCGGCAAAATAAGGATTGCCGAAACCAGGAGCGTTCCTGTTATTGGCATAATTACACTAATCGCAATCCCCGTAATGATGGAAATGAACAAAGAAATCCATCTTACAGGCAGACCTGCCGTTGATGCAGTGTCTTCGTCAAATAAGAGTACATATAAGGGACGACGGAAAATTAAATATAAGACCACTAAACTAACTGTTAAGATGAACAGGACAAAAATCTGTTCTTGATCAATCGTCACGATGGAACCGAATAAGAACTGCTCGATGCTCGTTGTCTGCTGACCAGATACCAAGCTCATAAGCACTAAAGCAACTGCCATTCCCGTAGACATCAAGATCGCAATGGAAATTTCAGAATAACCACGAAAGACCGTCCGCAAGTATTCCATCCCAACCGCTACCAGGATGACAACAAAAATCGTGGTTATGGTCGGGTTCACGCCAATTAACATCCCTAAGGCTACCCCAGCCAAGGATACATGGGACAACGTATCCGCTAAAAGTGACTGCCTTCTTAAAATTAAAGTAAGACCAAGGATCGGTGCAATAATGGCAATTAATGTTGATGCTTGGAATGCCCTTTGCATAAATCCATAGAAAAACATCTCCACGGCGAATCCTCCTTTCGTTTCAAGCGAATTTGACGGTCCACAAATTGATTAATATCTTCATGATCATGCGTTACCATTAAAATCGCCTTGTTATGAACTTGTGAATTATGGCGGAGCAACCGATAGAAACGCTCACGCGACTCTTTGTCCATCCCGGTTGTTGGTTCATCCAAGATAAACAAATCTGGATCTGTGGCAAAGATTCGAGCTAATGCAATCCGCTGCTTCTGACCACCAGAGAGTTCCCCAATCTTCCGGTCTCTTAACTCCCACATGCCAACTGATTCCAATGCTTTTTTTACATGCGTATGATCTTCTTCGTCTAATCGTTTGAACCAGCGATTATTCTGAAACCGGCCCGACTCAACAAACTCCAATACCTTACTTGGAAAACCAATATTAAACGAAGAGATTTGTTGCGGCGCGTAGCCAATCATCAGCTTCCCACCCTGAGCATTTTTTTTCGCAATGGTTGCAGTTCCTTCTTGCGGCTGCAGCAAGCCGAGCACACTCTTCAATAAGGTCGATTTGGCTGCTCCGTTTTCTCCAGTTAAAATAACAAATTCCCCTGCTTCTACTTGGAAGCTAATATCTTTTAAGACTGGTTCGCCGTCATAAGAAAAGGATAAATTTTCTACGTTAATATAATCCATGATTCCTCCCCTTTCTTTACTTTTATTAACGAATGGTTTGTTTCAGAGCTCCAAGGTTATCTTTCATTAACGTCAGATAATCCGTTCCCTCTTCCTGATCCGCCGCGGTCACTCCTTCTACTGCGCTCAGTAGTGCGAGCTCCGTACCAGTTTCTGCCGCTAACGTTTCTGCTAATTTTGAACTTTGTGAGTCTTGGTAGTAAATAGTAGATACTCCATGTTCCTCAATAAATTGGCCAATCGTTGCCATTTGAGCCGGACTTACTTCTTGGTCTGAGGTGAAGGAGGAAATGGCCACTTCTTCTAACTCGTACCGTCTCGCCAAGTAACCAAATGCTGCGTGTTGCACCACAAACGTGCGATTCGAAGCTTCCGCAAAAGCGGTATGAAATTCTTGGTCTAATTGATCTAGTTCTTCTTGATAAGCGGCAGCATTTTCAGCGTATTGTTCTGCGTTTTCTTCATCAACACTCTCCAAGCCAGCCGCAATAGCCGCTACCATTTCTTTGGCAAATACAGGATCCAGCCAGATATGTGGATCGATCACGTGAGAATGTCCTTCCCCGTGTTCATGGTCATGGTCGTGGTGCTCTTCTTCTGTTTCTTCATTTTCATAAAAGTCCAAGCCTTCCGCAGCTTCGACCACCAATACATCGGTGTCTGTCAATGTTTCAAGAACAGCCGGCACCCATGTCTCCATATGCTCACTGCTATAAACAAATACATCTGCTTCCGCAATGGTCACCAAGTCTTTTGGTGTAGGCTCATATCCATGTGTATCCTGCCCTGCATCCAATAAAAGATGGACGGTTCCATTCTCTCCAACGACTTGAGAGGCAAAGTCATATACCGGATAGAAAGTAGTTACTACCTGAACGCCTTCTTCTTGATTACTCTCAGTGGGATTTGCTTGTCCGCATCCCGTTAAAATAAGAAGCAAAGAAAGCAGCATAATCGCTCCTAATTTTCCTTTACCCCACTTGCTGATTCCACTCATGGTTCAGCCTCCTTTTTATAAATCGTAATGATTCCTATTTAGCACGCTCCAAACTTTAGCACAGGTTGCTTATTCTCGTCAATGCTTTTATCCAGTATCATTAAATTGAAAAAGGTGCTTTTTATTTTTTTACTGAAATGTTTATTCTGTGCGCCTTTAAGCATTTCGAACATATGAGAATCCATTCATAGAAGGATGACAATATGTTTACAGTTCATCCAGAACAAATGATGCGGGATTTCCATTCCTTTCACACAAAAAAACGAGAAACCAAGTTCTCGTTTTTCCGCCTATTAAAATAGATTATAACAATGGTTCATCAACCAAACGAATTGAATCCATCACTTTCCCATCCGTTTCAAAAAGGATAATTTCATTCATTCCTTCTTTCAACAGCGGGCCTGGAATATACAACCGTTTTTGTGGACCTACTTCCCAGAAGCGGCCTAGGTTAAATCCGTTAACAAACGCGACTCCTTTGCCCCAACCTGAAAAATCAAGGAATGTATCTCCTGTTTCAGATGCTTCAAACTCGAAGCGGTAGAAACTTGGGGTTCCTTCTTGATGTGGTTTGGAGAAATCAATCAATTCTGTTTGATCAAGTGGCAAGGAGTAATGGGTCCAGTCACTTTGGAATGCACCGTTGATCACAACGCCGTCTCGAATTCCTTTATGTTGATGATTCATCTTAACCGAATAATTCACTCGGCCCATGTTTTCCACTAAGATTCCGATTTCATTCTCTGCTTCCGTCATTTCAAAGCTTTCTTTTTCTGAAAGTTCGTGGTCGTATTTAGTGAACAACAACTCTTCATTCAAATAAATGTTTGCGCGGTCCATACAACTAACCAAACGGAAATCTTCTACCGGACGAGCCTTTCCTACCTTACTCGTATAGTAAATATAGCCGTATCCTTGATCCAGTTCTTCCATTGATAAAGGATAGTTAGAAGAAATGGGCTCCGCTATGTCTTCGAGAACAGAGAACAAGGAAACTTTATCGACTACAGGCAGCTCCCCGTAATTTTTCTTCTGAATGTTCGTCGTCAACGGAACTTCTTCAATCGGTTGGAAGGATTGAATGACTTTTTTGAAGGCTTCATATTTAGGGGTAATATCGCCCCACTCTGTTAACAAAGCATCATAGTCATAGGAAGTTACGTCTGGCGCCAGCTTCTCGTAATAATTCGCTCCATTGGTAAAGCCGAAATTCGTTCCTCCATGGAACATATAAATATTCACGTGCCCTTGTTCTAGAATCGTTTGTAACTCGGATGCGGCACTTGCCACGTCTGTTGTATGATGCGCCTCATCGCCCCATGCATCAAACCATCCAATCCAAAATTCCATTACCATGAGAGGCTTCTCTTCACCGTGGAAATCCCGCAGTCGTTTGAAGTGACGATCAATTTTTGAGCCACAGTTAAAGGTCGCAAGCGCCACATCTTGAATAGAACCATTTTCTAGCATATCTCCCCAAGGTCCATCTGAAGTCACTAAGGGAACCGTCACGCCATTTTCACGCATGAGGCGGGCAAGGAAATACAGATACTGGTGATCATTCGCATATCCGCCGTATTCATTCTCCACTTGCATAAGAATGATGGGGCCGCCTTGATCAATTTGAAGGTCTACCACTTGAGGGAAAAAATTTTCAAAATAACGGGATACCTTTTCCATAAATGTCTTCTGATCAAAGCGAATTTTCATCTGTGAATCCTTCAAGAGCCAATAAGGCAGGCCGCCAAATTCCCATTCCGCACAAATATACGGAGAGGGACGCAAGATGACATACAAACCTAACGAATGAGCCTTTTCAATAAACGCCCGAATATCGAATCGTCCAGTGAAGCAGTATTCTCCTTCATTTGGCTCATGCATATTCCAAGGAACATAGGTTTCTACCGTGTTGCAGCCCATGTTCTTCAGTTTCTCTAAGCGATCTTGCCAATATTCCGGCACCACTCGGAAATAATGAATACTTCCGGAAATTACTTTAAATGGTTTTCCTGATAGATAAAAATTTTCTCTTATTTCAAATGTTGTCATGGATAGGAGTCTCCTTTTTCTCTAAAAGCATAATCATTACTTTTGTATTCAAGTAGCCTATCCCTCCAATCGAGAAAAAAACGAGATAAGGAGCTACATAGGCTGTCATAAATAAAGTAGCTCCATTTACAGTAAATAAAAACAAGGTCCACGGAGCATGTTTCACCATCAAAACGAAAGACTGAATCAGATAGTTCTTTAGATTCCAGTCATATAACGCAATCAATGGAAGGAAATACAGCATCAGGCATAGAAAGACTACGCCGATGAATAAGGAAACAAATAGCCAGAAAGTGGCTACTGAGTTGCTTATAGAATGATAGTACCATACATCCACCCCAATAATGATAGCAAGAAGCAATAGAACACAGCCTAAAAAGAAATGAAACTTAAAATTTCTCAAAAATGCATCAATAAATTCACGTATAATCTGGTTGCTGCTTTGAAAATTCAATTTATACCCAACAGAAAATAAAGCAATAGTCGCGGGAATAAAAGTGATGATTGGAAGCGAAGTAAAAAACCATAAAATTGATAGCGTCATAAAATCAGAGAGGAGAGCCATCATTCTCCAAAAAGGGTGCGTTAAGTCAAAAAACTTTCTCATCACTACCGTTCCTTTCTACTGTGTTTCTGTTAGGATAAATCGAATAAATTGGACCGTCATCTCTTTTTTATCGGACTTCACCGGGACAGCAAGGAACGCCTCTTCGGAGAAGTATTCCGTTCCGCTGATATCAACAGCCATCGCCTGCTCTTCTCCCTCTTTATCCTCCATGAATACAAGCTGCTGCTCCCACGTTTTATATTCCTCATTCGACAAAACTTCTTCCAAGTCTGCAAATCCGTCTAATGCACCATAATGCGAAATCACATCCCTATCACTCACAATGGCATCGATTTCCTTCCCTGCTATCAGAGCAGTAAAACGAGCCATCTGATCCAGGCTCGACAGATCGGATTCTTCCAAAGAGAAAGACAGATTTGTCTCTAGATGTAGCTCCGTCGAATTTCCTTGTATAGCAGGCTCTACTGCCTTCTTAAAATCACTGATTAAGGTTTCGGCTTCTTGGTCAGATAAATGACTGTTGATATCATATACGTTCCAACGTGTATCGGGTTGATCAAATAAAGAAGGAATATCCAGCATCCACAGCATGCTAATAGCGAGGACGCTCCCCACAATAAATCCTTTATAATTTTCCCAGATATGCGCTAGTCTGTTTTTAACTATTGCCAAAATTATTCCTCTTCTCTTAACCTTTCACTCCCGTTGCTGCTACCCCTTCAACAAAGTATTTTTGTAAGGATAGGAAAACTACAAGAACTGGAATGAGCACGACAACAGAAGCTGCCATGATTAAAGCATATTCTGCAGAGTATTGTGTTATAAACATACGCAAACCGATTTGGATGGTTTTCAGCTCATCTCTTGTTAAATAGAGCAATGGTCCTAAAAAGTCATTCCATGTGTTCACAAATGTAAAAATAGTCAAAGAGGAAAGCGCTGGTTTCGACAAGGGCAGCATGATTTTAGCGTAAATTTGATAGTCATTCATCCCATCGATCCGTGCAGCCTCAATTAAGGAATCAGGGATTCCTTGGTAAAATTGGCGCATCATGAACACCCCGAAAGCAGAGAAAGCCTGCAAAAGGATAATGGCCAGATGGGTATTATTCAAACCCAAACTTCTCATCATAATAAATTGAGGCACCATATAAGCTTGCCAAGGGACAGCAATGGTAGCAATGTACGCCATGAACAGAAAGTCCCGCCCTTTGAAGCGCAGCTTCGAGAAGGCATACGCAGCGAAACTACTTGTCAATAACTGGAGAACCGTAACAATCAGCGTTAACTTAGCCGTATTCTTAATAAAGGTGGCTAAGGGAATTCTCGTCCATATGTCTTGGTAGTTACTCCAGACAGGTGTTTCTGGAATCCATTGAATCGGGAATGTAAAAATTTCCCTATCAAATTTTAGTGACGAGGACAACATCCAAAGAAATGGAAAAAGCATCGTAATCATCACAACAATTAACACGGTATACACGAGAACCTTACCTAAAACATGTTTACTTTTCATGATGTCTTCTTCCTTTCCTACTCTTTGGCGAAGTTCTTTTCGCCTCTAAATTGAACGACTGTTACTACTAAAACAACGACAAAGAGTAACATCGAGATGGCGCTGGAATATCCTAAGTTCCAATTCCGAAATGCTGTATTGTAAATTTCATAAACCAATACTAACGTAGACGTTCCTGGTCCACCTTGGGTAATCATGTAGACAATATCGTATACTTTGAAGCTGTTAATGGTTAGAATCATCAACACAAAAAAGGTAACCGGTCTTAGCTGCGGGAGGGTCACATTCAAGAATTTACCCCACCGGTTGGCGCCATCTAATTCTGCCGCTTCATATAATTCAGAGGAAATCCCTTGTAAACCAGCCAAGAAAATGACCATATAGTATCCCATTTGTTTCCAGACACTAAAGAAAATAACCGTAATCATCGCCCAATCACTATCTGCTGCCCAACGCGGAGGATCTAAAACACCTAATAAACGCAAGATTTCATTGATAGGACCATTTGTTGGACTAAAAATCATATTCCAAACAGCAGCGACTGCAACTAATGAAGCCACATAAGGAAAGAAGCTAATCGTTCTAAAGATATTTCTTCCTTTAATTTTCTGGTTTAAGAGAATAGCCAGTCCCATGGCTAATGCCAAGGTCAGGGGCACTGTTCCCACTACGTAAATCAATGTGTTCCAAAATGCATCATGGACACGAACATCATTCCACATTCGCACAAAGTTCCCTAGTCCAATAAACTCCATTGGATTGCTACCATCCCACTCAAAGAAAGACAAGAAAATGGCAAAAATAATAGGCCCTAGTGTAAAAATAGCAAAGCCCAAAAAGTTAGGGATGATAAACGAATAGGCAATCAAATTTTCTTTTATTTTTTTCCGATTACGGTTCTTCGATTGTTCATAGATTTCTGTCTTCATTTCCATACCGTTCCCCTCTTCCTTCCCATTTTATAGGGAAAGGGTAAGCAGCAAGATGCTTACCCTTCACTACTACCTATTTCAATGCTTCTACCTGTCCAGATGCCTTTTCCAGTTCCTCAGCTGCATCTGCATTATTCGTCATAATATTGTCATGTGCATCGTTCAAAATAGTTTCTACTTCAGCAGAATCTTTATCCAACGGTAATTCTAAATAAGTTGTTTCAACAGATAGTGCTTCTTTACTTGCTTCGTCATCTGGGAATCCTGGTGTATTGGCAATTGTTTCAATAACTTCTTCCGATTGAATAGCAGGCATGGTTCCTGTCTCTGCGATAATACGTGAACCTTCTTCGCTCGTTGCAAACTCAACGAATTTCCAAGCAGCATCTTTGTTTTCTGAATTCGAACTGATTCCTAGAGTTGTAATTGTTCCTGTTGAGGTTCCTTCTTCTGCTCCTTCTGCTAGAGGCATGGTAACCATTCCCCAATTGAAATCTTCGCTCTCTCCACTTTCAATCGCAGTTGCCAGCGTAGGGATAAACCAAGTTCCCATTAACATGCTTGCTACGTTGTTTTGGTAGAAGGCAGCAGAGTAGTGCAGGCTAGAAGTTTTTAAGGAAGCATAATCTTGAACTACTTCATCTTCTTGTTGAGCTAGAACGGTTTCATAAAATGGTTCCAGGAAGGAATAATCAGTTGATACTAACGTATTTTCCCCATCCATCAAACCATACATTTGCACCTGACTTCTCCAAACATGATAGTGTCCACCATAAACTTTGGATCCAACAGCTGCAGTAGCCTTCTCAGATACTTCACGGATTAATGTGTCGTACTCGTCAAAGGTGATGCCATTTTGTGGGTATTCCACTCCTGCTGCATCAAACAAATCTTTGTTGTAGTACAGAACATAGAAGTCACTTCTAAATGGCAGCGCATAGAATTGGTCGTCCATGGTAATCTGTTCAACCGTACCGCTGTATTGATCTATATTGATGTCGCTCGCCAATTCATTCAGAGATTCCAATTGATTACGCTCAATCAAAGCTGCGTAACCCGGAATATCCTTAACCGTCACTACATCAATCGATGCGTCTCCTCCAGACAACTGTGTACCTAACACCGTCATGTAATCAGTCGATCCCAAGTCCAGCATTTCAACGTTGATGTCTTCATTTTCTGCTTCAAATGCCTCGATTAACGGTTCATAATAGACTGTGGCATCCTTGTCCCAAAGAGCCCACGTTAGTGTAGTCTGCTCTGCATTTCCACCGTTTTCGGCAGTTGATTCATTTCCAGTTTCATCGGTTGAACTGCCGGCACCACCACAACTTGCTAGAAAAAGAGCACTGATTGTCAAAAATGAGGTTGCTTTTGCAAAACGATTTTTAAACGGGTTCATCTGGAATTCCTCCAATTATTTTTTATTGTATTACCAATATTTGTACCAAGCTGTTGTTAACCGAACGAGACTCTCTACATAAAAATAATCTCCCCAAATGGTGCACTCATCCACTCCTTTATTGCTATTTTTATCGTAAACCCCATGTAAGAGTAAGCCGTTGGATTGAGATTGTTCCTTGCTCGTGTAGTTCTCCGCTAAGGATTTAACCATTTTCACTGCACTCTTCTCATAAACTTCCCTTTTTGGGTACGAGAGGGGGAGCTGCCTTGCAAGCTCTAGTAATCCGCAAGCCGCAATCGCTGCAGCTGAGCTGTCCCTCTCTTGGGGGCTGCCGTCATTAAAAATCAAATCCCAATACACTACTGAATCCGATGGGAGCTGGGAAATAAAATAGTCTGCAATTTGTATGGCTGATTCCAAGAAAGAAGCGTCTCCCGTATACAGATAACTTAAGGTAAAACCATAAATCCCCCATGCTTGTCCTCTTGCCCAACAGGAATCATTCGAATACCCTTGAGCAGTCTCTCCCCTTAATGCATCCCCCGTTTCGCGGTCAAAAAAGTAGGTGTGGTAGGTGGTAGCGTTATCACGAATAATGTAGCGTTGTGTTTGTTTAGCATGCCTGGTAGCAGCAATACGGTACCGATCATCTCCCGTTACACTGGAAGCGAAGTAGAGAAGAGGCAAGTTCATTAAGCAGTCGATAATCATGCGTCCGCTCTCTTTTATGTCGTTTAAGTTGCCCCATGCTTGAATAATTCCAGCCTTTTCGTTGTACCGTTGCATGAGTAAATCGGCTGCTCTTACAGCCAGCTCTTTTGATTCTTCATGACCATTTACTTTATAATCTGCTATCGCAGAGAGAATATAGAGGAACCCAATGTCATGCGTGTCTAGTTCTATATTTCTCTCTAGACGATTTTGAAAACTTTGCATCTGAACTGCTATCACGTCATCGAAGCTTGAGTCTCGCTTCGCTTCCTTCGCTAGGAATAACATTCCTACCCAGAAGCTGGATGTCCAATAATTATTAGAATTTTGCTCGTACATTCCATCTTTAGAAACGGGACCCGGCACTGTGTCATAAAAAACTTCCTTATTTTTTTCAAGTTCCTGGATCACCCTGTTTTTCTCTTGTTCTAACCAATCCCATTCATTTGCCATTAGCCCTTCTCCTTCATGTCTCTATTGAGAAGTAGAATTTTTGTTCATAATCCATTTCTACTCTCGTACTAAGTACCGTACGGTATGCCTTTTGGTTCCTGCCATCATGATCTGAAAACTCTTCTTCCACAATGATCGGCTCAAAACACTGCAAATCTGTGTGCATTCTCAACGTACTCTCCTTGCCTTTCCAAATGACAGAAGAAGCTTCTACTATTGGCCTTTCTGTGCTTATGAAATTTTGTTGGACAAGATTAAAAGAGGAACATGAGAAATGAATCCGATCATGCAAAAGAGCATTCCCATTCTCCAAATCTACTTCCCACTTTCTGTGGAAATTCGTCACGTTAGCGTCCTCTGGATACACTTCCTTTCCATTCATCTCGAACTGAAATCCTGTTTCGCTCTGAAGGAAATGAGTGCCTTCCGCTCCTCCTGCACCACTCCTTTGCTCCTTATCATTAAGGATGGGTACAGAATGTCCCAAAGAACGATTATTTAATATATGGTACCGGGTTTCTTCAAGGAAATAATCACGTGTATATTCCCCGACGCCTAAATCTGTTAAAAGAAGTTCGCCTGCCATCCCGATAACAAAATGACCTACATCATTATGGTTATGGCTCTCGTTATTATTCCCTCCTTTAGCAGCAAAAACAAAGTCATTTTGACCTTTTGCTACCAACCATTCTGCATCAGGAAAGTAAGAAATTTTATTCGATGCACATTTTTTAAGCTCCTTTGTCCAGATGAGGTTCCTGTATAGGGGAGCCCATCGGTAACAATGATCAACATGCAGCGAAGGAGCCTCTTGGTAATAAGGAACCACCACATCATACTGTTCCTGACAAAAGCTCAACAATCCGCTTGGCAGCCTTTCTTTTCTGCCGGCATCGGAAAAAGGGACAAAAGATTCTTGATCTAACTGAACTCGGTACGGAAAAGCAGCAATTTCTTTTATTTTAGGTTGATTAAGGAAGGAATCATCCTTGTAAACGCTGTAATATTTCTCCGCAAAATAAAGGTAATAACCGAACCCATAACTCCAATAGCTCACGCCTTCTACACAAACTCCATCTTCTCCGAAACTTTGCATATAGTGATCAAAAGATGTCTTCAACCTTTTAATAATAGCGAGCTGCCGATTGGAATTTTTTTCTAGTAAACTTAACGATGCCATTCCGATACAACCTGCTATTACGGCGCTCCAGTTATTCTCCAATGTTTCCCAGTTCCATTTCCTACGTTTAGTCAAGTGATATATACTTAATATTTCCTGAATAATTCATAGTTTTTCTAATATGCTCTCTAAACCTTGTCCCGTCCTTGTTTTTCATATTGTTATCCGACAC